>NZ_JBHXKE010000249.1:0-12849 GCF_042722765.1 Kitasatospora sp. NPDC058406 | reverse complement strand
AGGGGGGACCCTGTGGGAGAGTAGGACGCCGCCGAACAATCATTGTGGAGAACCCCCGTCCGGGATACGGACGGGGGTTCTTTGCGTTTCCGGGGAATTCGGTGGACGGCCCTCTCCCCGGCTTGCCCCTGGATTGTCTCCCGGGCGGGTGTCCGTGCCTCCGGCGGCCGTGGAGGGGCGCCGGCGAAGGCCCCCAGGGTCTTCGGTGGGAATTCGGGGGGCTGGGAGACCGCGCTTCCGTCCGTGTTTTGGACGAGGCCCTGACGAGGCCCTGTGGCGGAAGCCGCTGGGAGTTCGCAGGCGGCACGGGGCACGGAAGGCCGGCACAGAAGGCCGGCAGGGACAGAAGACAGAGCGTCCACGGCAGGAGAATGCCCCGCTACCGGCACCGGTAGCGGGGCATCTCGGGTTTCCGGCCTGAGTGGAAGGGCCGCTCAGAGGCGGCCTGCGGCCTTGAGGGCGAGGTAGGTGTCCGCGAGCGCGGGGGCGACGGAGGCGGGTGCGGCGTCGAGCACCGTGACGCCGGTGCGGGTGAGGCGGTCGGCGGTGAGACGGCGGTCGGCGCGGGTCTGCTCGGCCGCGGCGGCGCCGTAGACGGCCTCGACGGTGCCGCGGCCGGCGGCGAGCTCGTCGAGGTGCGGGTCGGCGACGGAGGCGAGCACGACCTCGTGGCGCTTGGTGAGCAGTGGGAGGAGGGGGAGGAGGCCGTCCTCCACGGGAGCCGCGTCGAGGCCGGTGAGGAGGACGATCAGCGAGCGGTGCGGCGCCATCTTCAGCGAGGTGGCGACCAGCGAACGCATGTCGGTCTCGTAGAGGGCGGGCTCCAGGACGGCCATCGCGCCGGTGAAGGCCGTGAGGATCTCGTTGGGGGACCGGCCCGCCACCGAGGCCCGCTTGCGGAGGTCGTGGGCGAGCAGGTCGACCCGGTCGCCGGCCTTGGTGGCCAGTGCGGTGAGCAGGAGCGCGGCGTCGAGGGAGGCGTCCAGGCGCGGGGCGTCGCCGACCCGGCCGGCGGAGGTGCGGCCGGTGTCGAGGACGATCAGGATGTGCCGGTCGCGCTCGGGGCGCCAGGTGCGGACGGCGACGGTCTGGCGGCGCGCGCTGGCGCGCCAGTCGATGGAGCGGATGTCGTCGCCGGGCAGGTACTCGCGCAGCGAGTCGAACTCGGTTCCCTGGCCACGGGTCAGGAGGGAGGTGCGACCGTCGAGTTCGCGCAGCCGGGCGAGCCGGGAGGGCAGGTGCTTGCGGCTGGCGAACGGGGGGAGGGCGCGGACCGTCCAGGGGACGAGGTGCGATCCCTGACGGCCGGCCAGGCCGAGCGGGCCGAGGGAGCGGACCGTCACCTTGTGGGCGTGGTGGTCACCGCGCCGGGTCGGAGTGAGGACGGTGGTGACCCGGCGCCGTTCGCGGCCCGGGACCCGCAGGGTGTGCCGGGAGGCGGCGATCTCGGTGCCCGGGCGCCAGGCGGACGGGGCCCAGGCGTCGCGGATCCTGGCGTGCAGGGGGCGGCCGGACGGGTTGGTGACGGTCAGTTCGACGGTGGCGGGTTCACCGAGCCGGACGGTGGTGGCGCCGCCCCGGGTGATCCGCAGGCTGCGGACGGGGGCGGCGAGCGCCAGGTCGACGACGACGGCGAGGAGGACCGTTCCGGTGACGGCGCCGATCCCGGCCCAGGAGGGCAGCAGCAGGCCCGTGACGAGGGCGCCGAGCGCGGCGAGCAGGGCGGTTCGCCCGGTGAGGGCCATGCGGTGCGTTCCTTCGTCGGGGCCGGGAGCGAGGCGGTCGGCGGGGTGCCGAGGGTCAGCGGGGGGCCGGGGTCTGGGCCAGGACCGCCTGGATGACGGAGTCGGCGGTGACGCCCTCCATCTCGGCCTCCGCCCGCAGGGCGACGCGGTGGCGCAGGGTGGGCAGCGCGAGGGCCTTGACGTCGTCGGGGGTGACGTAGTCGCGGCCGGCGAGCCAGGCCCAGGCGCGGGAGGCGCCGAGCAGGGCGGTGGCACCGCGGGGGGAGACGCCGATGGAGAGCGACGGCGACTGCCGGGTCGCCCGGCACAGGTCGACGATGTAGGCGAGGATCTCGGGTGCGACGGTCAGCGCGGCGATCTGCTCGCGGGCGGCGGCGATGTGCCCGGGGCCGGCGACCGGGCGGACACCGGCGGCGCCGAGGTCGCGCGGGTCGAAGCCGGAGGCGTGCCGGGCGAGCACCTGGAACTCCTGGTCCCGGTCGGGCAGCGGCAGGACCAGCTTGAGCAGGAAGCGGTCGAGCTGGGCCTCGGGCAGCGGGTAGGTGCCCTCGTACTCGACCGGGTTCTGGGTGGCGGCGACCAGGAACGGGACGGGCAGGGCACGCGGCTCGCCGTCGACGGTGACCTGGTGCTCCTCCATGGCCTCCAGCAGGGCCGCCTGGGTCTTCGGCGGGGTGCGGTTGATCTCGTCGGCGAGCAGCAGGTTGGTGAAGACCGGGCCGGCCTGGAAGGAGAACTCGGAGGTCCGGGCGTCGTAGATCAGGGAGCCGGTGACGTCGCCGGGCATCAGGTCGGGCGTGAACTGGATGCGCTTGGTCTCCAGACTGAGCGCGGTGGAGAGGGTGCGGACCAGCAGGGTCTTCGCCACGCCGGGGACGCCTTCGAGCAGCACGTGGCCGCCGCAGAGCAGGGCGACGACCAGGCCGGTGACGGCGGCGTCCTGGCCGACCACGGCCTTGGCGATCTCGGCGCGCAGGGCGGTCAGCGCCTCGCGCGGGTCGCTGACCCGGGGGTCGTGCGAGGGGCCGGGGGTGGCGGGAGCCGGGCCGGGGGTGATGCGGAGCTGGGCGGTGGCCTGTTCGGTCACGGCTTCCGTACCTGCCTTTCGAGGGCGTCGAGGTCGTCGGCGAGCCGCAGCAGCGCGGCGTCGTCGGTCGGGGGCGGGCCGTACAGGAGGGCCCGTACGTCCCCGGCGGGCCGCTCGGGGAGGCGGTCGGCGACGGCCGCGCTGAGAGCGGTGGGGTCGGGTGCGCCGGCGACGGGCGGGACGCCCAGGGCCGGGGCGAGGCGGTGGGCGGCGGCGCGGCGCAGGGCGTCGGCGGCGCGGCCACGGGCCTTGGCGCGGCGGTAGAGGCGGGCACGGCCTTCGGTGGTCTCGGCGGCGCGGACCACGACGGGCAGGTTCTCGCTGACCACCGGGCCGAGCCGGCGGGCCCGCCAGAGGGCGGCGAGCAGGACGGCGACGGCGAGTTGGTAGCCGGCCCAGCGCCAGCCCTCGGGGATGTAGTCGTCGAAGGTCTTCAGCCCGCCGCCCTCGGCGACCGGGGCGGTGTAGTCGGGCAGGTGCCAGGTGAGGTGCGGCTCGGTTCCCAGGAGGCCGACGCCGAGGGCGGCGTTGCCGTCCTTCGGGAGCAGCTCGTTGGTGAGGAAGTCGCCGCTGCCGAGGACGACGACGTCGGAGTTCCGGCCGGTGGGGACGGCGACCAGCGGGTAGCCGTGGCCGCGCTCGTAGCAGCCCTCGCCGCGGCTGCCGGCGGTGTAGAGCAGGCCGCCGAGGTGCGCGGTCCCCGCCCGGACGGCCTCGGGGAGCGAGCACTGGGCGGCGGTGCTGCGGACGGAGGCGTAGGGGACGCCGCCGTTCTCGTCGGAGGTGCGGACGCCGGGGACGAGTGCGCTGAGCGCGGCGGGGCCGGGGGAGATCAGGATCAGCCGGGCGTGTCCGGCGGTGGCGACGGCGCGCAGCTGCTCGGGGCCGAGCAGGTCGGGCTCGGGCAGGACGAGGGTGCCCGCGTCGGCGGCGGGGACGGTGGGGTCGGCGGTGAGGTCGACCTTGAGCCCCTCGCGCTGGAGGAGGGCGACCACGGCGTGCCCGCCGGCGGGCTCGTAGGAGCGCGGGTCGAGCGGCGGGTAGCTGCGGTCCTGGTTGAGGGCGGCCAGGACGACGGCCGAGAGCAGCAGGAGTGCGGCGGTGAGCAGGTACCACCGGCCGCGCCGCCAGAGGCCGTGGCCCGTGGGGGCGAGGCTGGTGGCGGCGAGGGCGGTGGCGGGCTCCGGCTCGGAGGACGGGGCGGGTTCGGGCGTCGGCGCGGCGGGGGCGGTGCTGGTCATGCGGGTCCTCCGGCGGCCGGGGCGAGGACCGGGCGGGCGCGCTCCAGGGTCCGGTCGAGGTCGCGCAGCAGCTGGTAGGCGGCCTGGTCGGCGGTGCGGTCGCCGTAGGCGATGTCGTCGAAGGTGCGGGCGGCCGCGGTGAGTGCCGCGGCGTGCTCGGGCAGGGTGCGTCCGGCCTCGGCGGCGGCCTCGTCGGCGGTGCGGCCGGGGCGGGTGTCGAGCAGGGTGCGCTCCTCCAGGCCGCGGACCAGGGCGCGCATCTGTTCGCGGACGGCCTCGGTCCACTGGCCGGCGGCGGCATGACGCTCGGCGTCGGCCCGGTGCTGGGCCGCGGTGCGGGGACCGAGGGCCCCGAAGACGCCGAGGGTGGTCCGGGCGGCCCGCCGGGGGGCGCCGAGGCGCCACCAGAGGGCGGCGACGATCAGGACGGCGATCACCGTGAAGAGGATCAGGCCGGTGGTGCCGGTGGTGCCGTCGCCGGCGATGGCCCCGAGGGCTTCGTCGATCCGGTCCATGATCCAGCCGATGACCCGTTCCTGGAGGCTCGGGTCGTGCCGGTGGTAGTCGGCCTTGAGCAGTTCGTCGCGTGCGGCGTCGCGGGCGGCGTCGCGCGGGGTCGTGACCGGGGCGCCACCCGCGGCCAGGACCCTCTCCCCCCAGTGCGGCATCGGGCTCAGAGCCTCGCGGCGGGGTTCGGGCCGGCCTGTCCGCCCCAGCCGGTGCCGCCGTGCTCGGGCAGGCCGGCGGCGCGGGCGAGCTCGATGTCCAGGGCCTCGCGGCGGATCCGCTGGTCGACGTAGAGGAGCACGCCGATGGTGGCGGTGAACGGGAGCGTGATGGTGGCGGAGATGACGCCGCCGATCGCCATGGTGACCAGCATCGCGGTGGGCAGGGCGCCGGAGTCCCCGGCGTCGGCCTGGCGGGCGATGTCGTCGAAGCCGAGGACCAGGCCGGCGATCATGAACGGGGTGCTGATCACGCCCGCGACGAAGGCCGCGATGATCTGGCTGAGCACGTTGATGCCGCAGATCCGCCACCAGGAGCCGCGGACCAGGCGGCGGGAGCGGGAGAGGGCGGTGAACACGCCCTGCTTCTCCAGCATCAGGGCGGGGGCGGCCAGACTGAGCTGGATCCAGAGCCAGAACGCGACCGGGATGCTGAGCAGACCGACGACGACGAGCGGGATCACGATCGCCGGTTCGTCCGCGCCGGCCAGCAGGTAGCCGATCAGCGGGGTGAACCCGAGCAGCATGACCCCGACGCCGACCAGGCCGGTGAGCAGGGTGAGGCCGGTGAGCTGGAGCAGTCGCGGCCGGGCGTCGCGCCAGGCGTCCCGGACGGTCACGGACTGTCCGAGGATGGCGCGGCTGACGACCATGGTGAGCAGGGCCGCGGCCACGACGCCGAGCAGCAGCGTGACCGGCATGCTGGCCAGGGTGGTGATCACCGGGGTGAACTCGCCGGTGTCGCCCTTGATGGCGAGCTGCGCGCCGAGCGTGGCGCCCTGCTGGACGACCGCCACGCCGAGCGAGAGGCCGAGGGTGGTGCGCCAGTGCTTGCGGACGGTCGAGACGGCGCCGTCGAGGATCTCGCCGAGGCCGAGCGGGCGGAGCGGGATGATGCCGGGCTTGGGGCTCTGCGGGACGCCCCAGCCGTACTGCCCACCGGGACCTCCGCCGTACGGGCCGGGCTGCCCGTACCCGACCGGCTGCCCGCCGTACGGGGGCTGCGGGGCTCCGGGGGCGGTGCCCCAGGCGGGCGGCGCGTCGTGGGGCGGTGCCGACTGGCCGGGCACGGAGGGCACGTCGGCCGTGGGCCGGGTGCCGTCGCGGGGCGGCTCGGGCGAGCCGGGCGAGGCCCAGCCCGGAGTGTCGGTCATCACTGCTCCTCGGAGGGCGTCAGGGTTCGCGGCACCGGGTGGATCTTCACGCGGGCGCAGCGCCCATCGTGTCATGGTGGCCGTACGTCCCCCAGGGGGATCCGGTTGCTGAACGGCAACGGCACGGCTGCGGACGGTTCGTGGGCTCTCCCCGGGACCGTGGGGGTGGAGGGGTGCAGACCTTTCGCCCGGTATGGCCTGAATTCGCCTGGTCGCCAGTTGGCCGTTCTGGAGCAAAGGGACTGCTGTGCGGCAGGTCACAATCCGGTAATGAGAAGATGGACGCATGAAGGGACGCGTCCTCGTCGTTGATGACGACTCCGCACTGGCCGAGATGCTCGGCATCGTGCTGCGGGGTGAGGGTTTTGAGCCGTTTTTCGTCGCAGATGGGGACAGGGCGCTGGCAGCGTTCAGGGAGACCAAGCCCGACCTGGTCCTCCTCGACCTGATGCTTCCGGGTCGGGACGGCATTGACGTCTGCCGGCAGATCCGGGCCGAGTCGGGCATTCCGATCGTCATGCTGACCGCCAAGACCGACACGGTGGACGTCGTGGTGGGCCTGGAATCGGGCGCCGACGACTACGTCACCAAGCCGTTCAAGCCCAAGGAACTGGTGGCCCGGGTCCGTGCCCGGCTGCGCCGTGCCGAGGATCCGACCCCGGAGCAGCTGACCATCGGCGACCTGGTGATCGACGTGGCCGGCCACTCCGTGAAGCGGGACGGGCGGGGCATCCCGCTGACCCCGCTGGAGTTCGACCTGCTGGTCGCGCTGGCCCGCAAGCCGTGGCAGGTGTTCACCCGGGAGGTGCTGCTGGAGCAGGTCTGGGGCTACCGGCACGCGGCGGACACCCGGCTGGTGAACGTTCACGTCCAGCGCCTGCGGTCCAAGATCGAGAAGGACCCCGAGCGCCCCGAGATCGTGGTGACCGTCCGTGGCGTCGGCTACAAGGCCGGGCCCAGCTGACGTGATGTACCAGGCTGACGAGACCCCGTCGGGTTCCGCGACCGGCGGGGCCGACGCCGTGCGCGGGGACGTGCTGAGCTCGACCGTGCGCAGCCGCAGGCGGCGTGCTCCGGCGGCCCTGATCGCGCTGCTCACCCGTCAGCTGCGCCGGCCCGTGCACCGGGTGGCGGCGCTGTACCGGCGTTCGATCCAGCTGCGGGTGGTGGCGGCGACCCTGCTGCTGTCGGTCGTGGTGGTGCTGGTGCTGGGCGTCGTGGTGGTGGCCCAGGTCCGCACCGGACTGCTGGACACCAAGCGGGCCTCGGCCCGGGACCAGGCGCTCTCCGGCTTCCAGAGCGAGCTCAAGAAGATCGACGAGGCGAAGGACCTGCGGCTGAAGGTCGGCGCGACGACCGACCCGAGCACGGAGGAGATAGGCACCTGGCTGCTCAAGCAGGTCGGTGACCTGGCCGCCAGCGGGCAGAGCGTCTACACCGTGATCGCGATGCTGCCGGGGACCACCCAGACGATCGCACCGGACAAGACCGGGCTGGGCCCGCGCTACTCGGGGGACATCCTGCCGAGCAGCATCCCGGAGAGCCTGCGGGCCAAGGTGGGGCAGGAGGCGGGCCAGAGCTTCAGCCAGCCGACCGTGATCCACCGCTCCGCCGAGAGCCACAACCGGACCGAACCCGGCCTGGTCTTCGGCATGCAGTTCGTCGGCCCCAGCGACAAGAGCTACCAGCTCTACTACGTCTTCTCCTTCGGCCAGGAGACCAAGACCCTCGGTCTGGTCACCGGCACCCTGGCGACCGCCGGCATCTTCGTGGTGATCATGATGGGCGGCATCGCCTGGCTGGTGGTGCGCCAGGTGGTCACACCGGTCCGCATGGCCGCCGGGATCTCCGAGCGGCTGGCCGCCGGACACCTGGAAGAGCGGATGAAGGTCACCGGGACGGACGACATCGCCCGGCTCGGCGAGTCCTTCAACCGGATGGCCAACGCCCTGCAGGCGCAGATCCGCCAGCTGGAGGAGCTCTCCCGGGTGCAGCGGCGCTTCGTGTCGGACGTCTCGCACGAACTGCGCACCCCGTTGACCACCGTCCGGATGGCCGCCGACCTGATCTACGACAGCCGTGAGGACCTGGACCCGATGGCGGCCCGGTCGGCCGAGCTGCTCCAGGGCCAGCTGGACCGCTTCGAATCCCTGCTCGCCGACCTGCTGGAGATCAGCCGCTTCGACGCCGGCGCCGCCGTCCTGGACGCCGAGCCGGTCGACCTGCGCGAGATCGTCGGCCGGGTGGTCGAGGCCGCCGACCCGCTGGCGCAGGCCAAGGGCAGC
Organism: Kitasatospora sp. NPDC058406; assembly: GCF_042722765.1. Taxonomy (NCBI): domain Bacteria; kingdom Bacillati; phylum Actinomycetota; class Actinomycetes; order Kitasatosporales; family Streptomycetaceae; genus Kitasatospora; species Kitasatospora sp. NPDC058406. Next base: position 4,612 of record NZ_JBHXKE010000249.1, on the reverse strand, counting down.
GCCGTGGTGATCCGCGGCGACGGCGAGCCGGTGCTGGCCGAGGTCGACTCCCGTCGGATCGAGCGCATCCTGCGCAACCTGGTGGTCAACGCGCTGGAGCACGGCGAGGGCCGGGACGTCGTGGTCCGGCTGGGCTCGCAGGACGGCGCGGTCGCCGTCGGCGTCCGCGACTACGGCATCGGGCTCAAGCCCGGCGAGGCGTCCCGGGTGTTCCACCGCTTCTGGCGGGCCGATCCCTCCCGGGTGCGGACCACCGGCGGTACGGGCCTCGGCCTGTCCATCGCCGTCGAGGACGCGCACCTGCACGGCGGCTGGCTGCAGGCCTGGGGCGAGCCCGGCGGTGGCTCGCACTTCCGGCTCACGCTGCCGCGCACCCGCGGCGGGGAGATCAGCCGGGCTCCGTTCCGGCTCGAACCGGAGGACTCGCGCAACAACCGCGGCCTCGGCACCTACGGGACGCCGTACCGGCGGGCGATCCGTCCGGCCGGCGCCACCGCGCTGACCGCGACGGACGAGCAGGCCGACCCGGAGACCCCGGAGACCTCCGGGAACGCCTTCGGCGGCAACCTGGGCAGCGGCCTGGGCGGTGTGCTCGGCATCGGGCCGGGACTGGGACGCCGGGCGCCCGAGGGGCCGCGCGCCGATCCGTCGGACGTGCGCCCGGTCGGGGCCGGATACGGTGCGACAGGTGCGCAGGTCATGGTGGACCCGACGCCGGGCCGGCCGTCGGTGGCGCAGCGGACGGCGGGTCCGGACGCACCGGACGGGGTGGACGCGGTGGACGGCACCGGTGGAACGGACACGGAGGGGACGCAGCGTGCGAAGGACCAGCGGCAGGACTGAGCCGCGGCTGGCCGCAGTGGTCGGCGCGGTGGTCGGCGCCGTGCTGGCGGCCGGCTGCGCGGGGATGCCGGACTCCGGGGGCATCACCAAGGTCGAGCTGTCCCAGGGGTCGGCGGACAAGAACCTCCAGGTCAGGGTCTTCCCGGTGGAGCCCACCAAGGGCGCCAAGCCGCAGGAGCTGCTGACCGGCTTCCTGGACGCGCTGACCGCCGACGACAGTTACGACACCGCGCGGCAGTACCTGACGGCGGCCGCCAGTGCGAGCTGGAGGCCGGAGGCCGGCATCAAGGTGCTCGCGGCCAATCCGGGCCACCCCACCGTGACCGTGACCGACGCCGACACCGAGAAACCCATCAAGGTCTCCGGGCAGCTGGTCTCCCAGATCGACGACCGGCACTCGTTCTCGCTGGAGCCGGTGGCGGTCCTGACCTCGTTCGACTTCACCTTCCTCCGGGAGAAGTCGGGGGAGTGGCGGATCGACCAGCTGCCGGACGGGGTGATCATCAACGAGAGCAACTTCCGCAACAACTACCGGCAGGTGGACCGCTTCTTCTACGCGGCGCCGGACCCCTCCGCGCCCACCGCCGCGTCGGCGACCAGCCGGGACGTGCTGATCGCCGACCCGATCTACCTGCGGCGCCGAATAGACCCGCTCACCGAGGCCGCGAAGGCCGTCGTCGCGGGGCCCTCGCTCTGGCTCGCGCCGGTCTCGCGGTCGGCCTTCCCGGCCGGCACGGTCGTCGACGGCGTCGCCGTCGACGAGAGCCGCACCGCGCACGTCACGCTCGGCGAGGTGGACCTGGGCGCCGCGACCGCCTGCCGGCGGATGGCCACCCAGCTCCTCTACACCCTCGCCGACCAGGGCAAGGGGCAGGTCGAACGGCTGGACCTCAAGGGCCGGCACGGCGGGCCGGGCTGCCAGGCGAGCAAGGGCGACGAGCCGGAGACCGGCCCCGGATCGCTGGCCGGCACGATGGCGAGCCGGCAGTTCTACCAGCGCGCCGAGGACGGCGTGCTGTACGAGACGCACGGTGACACCGCCAGCGAGCCGGTGCACGGCCCGCTGGGCAAGCCGCAGCCGAGCGGCCGACTGCTCGGCGCGATCGCGGTGGCGCGGGACGGCGAGCGCGCCGCGGCGCTCGGCGCCGACGGCCACCAGCTCTACACGGTGCCGCTCTCGGAGACCACGTCGGCGATGCCGCAGGCGGTGCTCACCACCGCGGCGCGGGCGGGCGCCAGGGCCGACGACGGGCTGACCTCGCCCACCTGGGACGGCCGCGGCGACCTCTTCGTGGTGGACCGCGACCCGCAGGGCCAGCGGGTGCTGATGGTGCGCGACAAGCAGGTCGTCCCGGTGGCCGTGGACGACCTGGGCGGACGGTCCCTGCAGGCCGTCAAGGTCTCGTCGGACGGTGTCCGGATCGCCCTGCTGGTCAAGGACGGGAAGGACCCCAAGGACGGGAAGGACGGCAGGGACCAGAAGCTCTGGCTGGGCCTGGTCGTCCACGGCGGGACCAAGGAGGCCCCGACCGTGCGGATCACCGGTCTGCGGCCGGCCAATCCGGTGCTGACGGAGGTCACCTCGGTCTCCTGGGCGGAGGCGGACCAGCTGCTGGTGCTCGGCAAGGAGAAGGACCGGCTGCAGCAGCTGCACTACATCAGCACCGACGGGTCGCAGAGCGCGGACGCGCGGCTTCAGGGCGGCGAGGGCATGGCCACGGTGGAGGCGTCCGAGTCGCGCGGGGGCAACCAGTCGCCGCCGCCGACGCTGGCCCTGCAGGGGACGGACGGCAAGCTCTACCGGCTGGTCAACAACCAGTGGCGTGAGCTGGTACTGCCCTACCGGGCGGCCTCCTTCATCTACCCGGGCTGAGCCGGGCCGAGTCGGGCTGAGCCGGGCCGGGGCCGACGGAGGCCGCCGGGGACGGGGCCGTCAGGGCCGGGCCGCGTCCGGCGCGGCGCGGGACGGCCGCCGCGACGGTGGCGGCAGCGCCGGGTGGCAGGCCTGCGGCGGCCAGGGCCCTGGCCGCTTCGGCGAGGCTGGCACCGGTGGTCACCAGGTCGTCCACCAGGACCGGCAGGCGGCCCGCGAGCCGTCGGGGAGCGCCGGGCAGGACGGTGAGCGCGCCGTGCAGGTTGCGCCGCCGCTCGGCGGCGGAGAGCCCGGTCTGGTCGGCGACCGGACGGGCGTGCCGGAGCAGCGGCGCAGCCCGGGCGTCCAGGCCCGTCCGGCGCAGCGCCCGGGCGGCGGAACCGGCCAGCCGCAGCGTCGGATCGTGCCCCCGGGCGCGGACGGCGGCACGGGCGGAGGGCACCGGGACGAGCAGCAGCGCGGCGTGGCCGGCGTCCGGGCCGAGCGAGGAGCGCACCGCCCGGGCGAGGGCGTCGCCGAGCGGGCCGGCGAGTCGGAGCGCACCGCGTTCCTTGTGGGCGAGCAGCAGCCCGCGGACCGGGTCGGCGTACGGCGCGGCGGCGTGCACACGGGGAAGGGCCGTGGCGGGCCCGGGGCGGGTCGTGGCCAGCACGTGCCGGCAGCCCGGGCAGAGGTGCCCCCGGACGGCGTCGCAGCCCGCGCAGCGGGCAGGGAGCAGGACGTCCAGCAGCCCGCCGAGTGCGTGGGCGAACGACCTGCGGACGGCCTGGTGAAGGGTCGGGGTGAGGGTGGTCGACACGGTGCTCCTCGCGGTGGCAGGCACGGAGAGTGAGCAAAGAATGCGCCGTACGGGGGGTGTTGTCCAGGTATTTACCTGTGTTTCACTCCTGGGAGGGTAGACAGGGGGCAGCAGCTTGACCGCCAGCCCATAACACCCGCCATACCCACTGTCCCCGCTGCGGAGGCGAAAACCCCGTGTGAGGTGTTCGATAAGGCTCCAGGGGGTTTCAAGCGTCCCTGGTGGGGAGGAAGTGAGATGAGGGCCAGTCGTTCCCGCCGTTGCCGGCGGAGCGGAGGGCCGGCAGAGGATTGGCTGGTCCGGCTGGGTCTCAGCCCGATCCGGTAGCACCCGGATCGGCGACAGAACGAGGGATCGGAGTTCTGCGTGGACATCGTCGTCAAGGGCCGCAAGACCGAGTTGCCCAAGAGGTTTCGGGATCACGTGGCCGAGAAGCTGGAGAAGGTCCAGAAGTTCGACGCCAAGGCGATCAGCCTTGATGTCGAGGTGTCCAAGGAACACAACCCGCGGCAGGCCGACCGGTCGGACCGCGTGGAGATCACCCTCCGTACCCGTGGCCCGGTGATCCGGGCCGAGGCCGCCGCCGCCGACCCCTATGCGGCACTCGACCTGGCCTCGGCGAAGCTCGACGCCCAGCTCCGCAAGTCCGCGGACCGGCGTCGGGTCCACAAGGGCGGCAACGGACGCACCCCGATCAGCGTCGCCGAGGCGACCGCGGCCCTGGCCGCGCTGCCCGAGACGCCGCCGGCGGTGAGCGAGACCAACGGGGCCGTCCGCAAGACCATGATGGGTTCCCTGGAAGTGGAGGGCGAAGGCCCGCTGGTGGTCCGGGAGAAGACCCACCCGGCCGCCCCGATGGCGCTCGACCAGGCGCTCTACGAGATGGAGCTGGTCGGCCACGACTTCTACCTCTTCGTGGAGAAGGACAGCGGCCTGCCGAGCGTCGTCTACCGCCGGCACGGTTACCACTACGGCGTCATCCACCTGAAGGCCGACGGCTCGACCGCCGAGGGCGGCGGTGCCGGAGGGGCGATCGGCGTCCTCGGCGACGACGACTGACGAGTCGAGCGGTACGGGAGATTCGAGCAGTGCGGGCG
>NZ_JBHXKE010000248.1:0-12909 GCF_042722765.1 Kitasatospora sp. NPDC058406 | reverse complement strand
GGACGGAGGAACGTCCGGGCCGGGGCCCTTCACCGGTTGCGCGGATCAGGCGCGGATCAGGCGCCGCGCAGCACCGCTCCGGTGCGGGCGACGGCCTCGGCGACGGCCGCCTCGCGGGCGGCGGTCGCCTCCTCGGCGGTCAGCGTCCGGTCCGCGGCACGGAACCGCAGCGCGTACGCCAGGGACTTCTTGCCCTCGCCGACCTGCTCGCCGGTGAAGACGTCGAACAGCCGGAGGGCCTCCAGCAGGTCCCCGGCGCCCGAACGCAGCGCGGCCTCCACCTCGGCGGCCGGCACGGCGGTGTCGACGATCAGCGCGACGTCCTGGGTGGCCACCGGGAAGCCGGAGACCGCCGGGCCGGAGACCCGCTCGGCGCCGTCGGCGGTCAGCAGGTCGAGGTCGAGCTCCATCGCCGCGGTCCGCTCCGGCAGACCCAGCGCCTTGACGGCGCGCGGGTGCAGCTCACCGGCGTGGCCGACCACCCGGTCGGTGCCGGCGACGACCAGCTCGGCGCAGCGGCCCGGGTGCCAGGGCAGCAGCCGGCCCTGGCGCACGGCCAGCTCGACGCCGGCGGCGCGGGCCACCGTGCGGGCCGCCTCGACGGCGTCCGCCCAGGACGCCCCGGCGCCCTTGCCCCACCAGCCGGACGGCAGCCGCTCGCCGGCCAGCGCGACGGCGACCCGGCGCGGCTGGTGCGGCAGCGCGGCGTCCAGCGCGGCCAGTTCCTCGTCACTCGGACGGCGGTCGACGGCCGGGCGCGGCGCGACGGACAGCTCGTCCTTGGGCAGGAAGACGGTGCCGGTCTCGAAGACCGCCAGGTCGGTGTTGCCGCGGCCGACGTTGCGGCGCAGCGCCCCGAGGAGGCCCGGCAGCAGCGTGGTGCGCAGCGCCGGCTCCTCGTCGTTGAGCGGGTTGACCAGCTTGACCGTACGGCGGCGGCGGTCGTCCTTCTCCAGGCCGAGCGCCTCGAAGGCGGCCTCGCCGACGAACGGGTAGTTGTTGACCTCGACGTAGCCGGCGGCGGCCAGCGCCACGCCGACCCGGCGGTGGATCCGCTGGGCCTCGGTCAGGCCCTTGCCCGGCGGCACGGTGGGCATCCGCGCGGGCACGTTGTCGTACCCCTCCAGGCGGATGACCTCCTCGGCGAGGTCGTACGGGTCGGTGAGGTCGGGACGCCAGGTCGGCGGGGTGACCTCCAGCACGTCGGCGCCGGCGACCGAGCAGCCGATCTCCTGGAGGCGCCGGGTGACGGTCTCGCGGCCGTACGCGGTGCCGGCCACCCGGTCGGGCAGATCGGCGGCGATGGTGATGGTGCGCACCGGGTGCGGGGCGGCGATGTCGGTGACACCGGCCTCCGCGGTGCCGCCGGCGATCAGCACCAGCAGGTCGACCGCGCGCTGCGCGGCGGCGCGGGCGGCCTCCGGGTCGACGCCGCGCTCGAAGCGCTTGGACGCCTCGGAGGGCAGCTTGTGCCGCTTGGCGCCGCGGGCGATGACGACCGGGTCGAAGTGCGCCGCCTCGATGATCACCTCGGTGGTGCCCGGCCCCGCGGCCGGGTCGAGGATCTCGGTGGAGGCGCCGCCCATGACGCCGGCGAGGCCGATCGGGCCGCTGTTGTCGCAGATCAGCAGGTCCTCGGCGGACAGCGTGCGCTTGACGCCGTCCAGCGTGGTGAGGGTCTCGCCCTGCTCCGCCCGGCGGACCGTGATCGGGCCGTCGACGCGCTGCTTGTCGTAGGCGTGCAGCGGCTGGCCGACCTCCAGCATCACGTAGTTGGTGATGTCGACGGCCAGCGAGATCGGGCGGATGCCCGCCTTCTGCAGCCGGCGCTGGAGCCAGAGCGGGGACTTGGCGGCGGGGTCGAGGCCGATCACGGTGCGCGCCACGAACCGGTCGCAGCCGACCGGGTCGGCGACCTTCACGAGGTAGCCGAAGGAGTTCGCCGGCGGCACGTCGAGCAGCGCCGGGTCGGCCAGCGGCAGCCCGTACGCGGCGGCGGCCTCGCGGGCCACGCCGCGCAGCGAGAGGCAGTAGCCGCGGTCCGGGGTGACGGCGATGTCGAGCACCTCGTCGACGAGCTGGAGCAGCTCGACGGCGTCGGTGCCGGGCTCGAACTCGGGCGGGAGCACGATGATGCCGTTGTGGTCGTCGCCCATGCCCAGCTCGCGGGCGGAGCAGATCATGCCGGCCGAGGTGTGGCCGTAGGTCTGGCGGGCGGCGATCGGGAACGGGCCGGGAAGCACGGCGCCCGGGAGCACCACGACGACCTTGTCGCCGACGGCGAAGTTGGTCGCGCCGCAGACGATCTCCTGCGGGGCGCCGGTGCCGTTGGCGTCGCCGACGTTCACGAAGCAGTGCCGGATCGGCTTCTTGAAGCCGGACAGCTCCTCGATGGAGAGCACCTCGCCGACCACCAGCGGGCCCTTGAGGTCGGCGCCGATCTGCTCGACGGTCTCGACCTCCAGGCCGGCCCGGACCAGGCGCTCGGCCACGTCACGGCCGGTCTCGCCGGCCGGCAGGTCGACGTACTCGCGCAGCCAGGAAAGCGGGACGCGCATCAGATCTCCATCCCGAACGGGAGGGTGAAACGCACGTCACCCTCGACCATGTCGCGCATGTCGGCGACGTTGTGACGGTTCATCAGGATCCGCTCCAGGCCCAGGCCGAAGGCGAACCCGCTGTAGCGGTTGGGGTCGATCCCGCAGGCGACCAGCACCCGGGGGTTGACGACGCCGCAGCCGCCGAGCTCGATCCAGCCCTCGGAGCCGCAGGTCCGGCAGGGCCTGTCGGGGTTGCCCACCGACTCGCCGCGGCAGACGAAGCACTGGAGGTCGATCTCCGCGCTCGGCTCGGTGAACGGGAAGTACGAGGGCCGCCAGCGCAGCTCCAGGCCGTCGCCGATCAGGGTCGAGACCAGCTGCTCGATGGTGCCCTTGAGGTCGGCGAAGGTGATGCCCTCGTCGACGGCCAGACCCTCGACCTGGCGGAAGACCGGCGTGTGGGTCGCGTCCAGCTCGTCGGTCCGGTAGACCCGGCCGGGGCAGACGACGTACACGGGGGGCTCGCGGTCGAGCATGGTGCGCGCCTGGACCGGGGAGGTCTGGGTGCGCAGCACCACGCCGGAGTCGGCGGAGCCGTCCGGGGCCTGCACGAAGAAGGTGTCCTGCATGGAGCGCGCCGGGTGGTCCGGGCCCAGGTTGAGCGCGTCGAAGTTGAGCCACTCGGCCTCGACCTCGGGGCCCTCGGCGACCTGGTAGCCCATCGCGACGAAGGTGTCCTCGATACGCTCGGCCAGCGTGGTCAGCGGGTGCCGGGCGCCGCGCGGGGCGCGGTCGTACGGCAGCGTGACGTCCACCGCCTCCTCGACCAGCACGCGGGCGTCGCGCTCCGCCTCCAGCTCGGTCTGCCGCTTGGCGAGCGCCTGGTTGACGGCGCCCCGGGCCTGGCCGATCAGCTTGCCGGCGGCGGCCTTGGCGTGCGGGGGCAGGGCGCCGATCTCGCGGTTGGCGAGGGAGAGCGCGGAACGGTCGCCGGTGTGGGCGACCTTGGCCTGCTTCAGCTCGTCCAGGCTGGTGGCGGCGGCGAACGCGGCGAGCGCCTCGCTCCGGGCCGCCTCCACCACCTCGGGCTTGAGGGCCTCGACCTCGACCGGGTCGTACGACTTGTTGGGTGCCGACATCTCTATCTTTCCCGTGCTCCTGCTCGTCCGTGCTCAGGTAAGGGGGGCTCGCTCCCTCCTGTCCCGCCAGCGGGCAGGAGGGTCCCATCGCGTCACGCCCGACGTGGCCGGGCCACGGGCAGGCCCGTCCTCCGTGCAGGACGATCCGGGAGGATCTCCGTACGGGGAGGAGGGGTGTCCGCGGCGCCACCGCGCAGGGCGTCCCACAACGCCAAGGGTCGAGTGTAGTCGCAGCGCGTAGCGCAGCTGCCGTGAAGCCCGTCCGGGGGCCGCTCCCAGCGTGCTCCGCTGGTCGTCCAAGCTCGGTCAGAGCATGAAGTCGGGCACCCCGGAGGGCAGGATAAATCGGAACCGGGCGCCGCCGCCGGGCGCGCGGTCGACCCGGATCGAGCCGCCGTGGGCCTCGACGATGCCCTTGACGATGTAGAGGCCCAGGCCCGTGCCGCCGCGCTTGGAGCCGCGCCAGAAGCGGGTGAAGACGCGCGGCATCGAGTCCTCGGGGATGCCGCTGCCTTCGTCGCTCACGGTGACCGCTGTGCCTTCCACGATGCGGGGCGGGGTGCCGGAGCGCTCCCACACGGGTGCCTCGACGACCTCCTTGGCCGGTGCCACCTCGATGGTGACAGTCCCCTCGCCGTGGCGCACGGCATTTTCGAGCAGGTTCGCCAGGACCTGGTCGACCTTGTCCGGGTCCGCCCACAGGACGGTCAGGGACTCGGCGACGCGGATGTCGAAGCGGTCCTCGGGGATGCCGGTGGCCACCTTCCGCTCGACGTGGCGGCGGACGGCGGCGGTCAGGTCGACCACCTGCTTGCGCAGCTCCAGCCGGCCGGCGTCGATCCGGGAGATGTCCAGCAGTTCGGCGATCAGCCGGGTGACCCGGTCGGCGTCGGCGTCCACGGTCTCCAGCATCAGCCGCTTCTGCCCGTCGGTGAACCGTTCCCACTTGGCCAGCAGCGTGGCGGTGAACCCCTTGACGCTGGTCAGCGGCGAGCGCAGCTCGTGCGCGACGGTGGCGATCAGCTCGGCGTGGCTGCGTTCGGTGCGGCGGCGCGCCTCGGTGCCGCGCAGGGCGATCACCAGCCGCTGCACCGGCCCCTGCGGCAGCGCGCGGACGTACCGGGCGGAGACCAGCACCTCGCGGCCGCCGGGCAGCAGCAGGTTGCGCTCCGGCTGGCTGGTGCGGATCGCCAGGCCGCCGTACGGGTCGGTCAGCTGCCACCAGCGGCGGCCGTCGAGGTCCTCCAGCGGGAGGGCGTCCTCCAGCACGCTGCCGAGGGCGGCCTGCGGGCGGATACCGGTGAGCCGGGCGGCGGCGCGGTTGAAACAGACCACCCGGCCCAGGGCGTCGGCGACCACCAGGCCGTCCGGCAGGTCGTCCGGGTCGAGCTCTGGCCCGCTGCCGACCATGGGTGTCCTCCCCGATTACCCACCGTGTCTTTCCCCCCACCGAGGCAGACCCTAGCGTCTCGCAGCGCCCGGTCATAGGGTCCGCGACGACTTGAGGGGGCGGCTACCCCACCGCGCGGCACCCGCCGGGCGAGCGCTGGGCCCGGGCGGAGGCGTAGAGGCACACGGCGGCGGCGGTGGCCAGGTTGAGGCTCTCGGCGTGTCCGTGGATCGGCACGCGCACCACCTCGTCGGCGAGTGCGCGGGTCTCCTCCGGGAGCCCCCACGCCTCGTTGCCGAACACCCATGCGCCGGGCGCGCCCAGGGTGCCCTCGTCGAGCTCCCGGTCGAGGTCGCGCTCCCCCGCGCCGTCGGCGGCGAGCACCCGGACGCCGGCCTCGCGCAGGCGACCGATCGCCTCCTCGACCGGCACGCCGACCGCGACCGGCAGGTGGAACAGGCTGCCGACCGAGGCCCGGACGGCCTTCGGGTTGTACAGGTCCACCGAGGCGTCGGTGAGCACCACGGCGTCCGCGCCGGCCGCGTCGGCGGTGCGCAGCACGGTGCCGGCGTTCCCGGGGTCGCGGACGTGCGCGAGCACCGCGACGAGCTTCGGGCGGGCGGCGAGCACGTCGGCGAACGGCGTGTCGATGAACCGGCAGAGCGCGACGATGCCCTGCGGGGTCACGGTGTCGCAGATCCCGGCGACGACCTCGTCGGTGGCGGTGAGCACCGGCAGGTCCTCGGCGAGGGCGGCGTCGACGATGCCGGCGTGCCGCTCGGCGGCCTCCGGGGTGACGTACACCTCGACGACGGCGTGCTCGCCCGAGTCCGGCAGCCGCCCGAACGCGATCGCCTCGCGGACGGCCTGCGGGCCCTCGGCGAGGAAGCGGCGTTCCTTGCCGCGCTGGTTCCGCTTGGCGAGCCGCCGGGCGGCGACCACGCGGGGAGAGCGCAGGGAGGTCAGCAGGGGGGTCTCGGTGCTCGGCATGATCTCGTCTCTGGTGCGGACTCTGTGCGGACCGGTGGCGGGCGGGCGACAGGGACCGTCGGTCCGCGCGGACCGCCGGCGCGCGCAGCCCGCCGGTGCTCGGTGCGGACCGGTGGCGGTCGGAACGCAAAACCGGACCCGCAGGATCGAGCCTGCGGGTCCGGTCAGCTCAACTCGACTGATCCAGGAAGATCAGGCGGCGTCGGCGGCGGCCTTCGGGGCGTTCACGTCGGCCGGCAGCGCCTTCTGGGCCACCTCGACCAGCGTGGCGAACGCGCCCGGGTCGTTGACGGCGAGGTCGGCCAGCATCTTGCGGTCGATCTCGACGCTGGCGGCCTTCAGGCCCTGCACGAAGCGGTTGTAGGTGATGCCGTTGGCACGGGCCGCAGCGTTGATGCGCTGGATCCACAGCTGACGGAAGTCGCCCTTGCGCTTCTTGCGGTCGTTGAAGTTGTAGACCAGCGAGTGGGTGACCTGCTCCTTGGCCTTGCGGTACAGGCGCGAGCGCTGGCCGCGGTAGCCGCTGGCGCGCTCCAGGATGACCCGGCGCTTCTTGTGGGCGTTGACTGCCCGCTTGACGCGTGCCACTTGATTACTCCTTGGATTGGACCACGGACTACTTCACGTGGTCCGTCATTCGAATGGGTCGGGAAGGATCAGCTGCCCCGCACACGGCTCGCACCGGGCGGGAGGGCGATCACTTGCCGAGAAGCTTCTTGATCTTCTTGGCGTCGGCGGGGGCCAGCTCGACGGTGCCGGCCAGCTTGCGGGTCAGCGTCGAGGGCTTGTGCTCCAGGAGGTGGCGGCGGCCGGCGCGCTCGCGCAGCACCTTGCCAGAGCCACTGATCTTGAAGCGCTTGCTGGCGCCACTGTGCGTCTTCTGCTTCGGCATTTCGCCGTATCTCCTCGTCGGTCCGTCCACGCCCGCGCGGTGTGCGCCGCGCGGGCGTGAAGGATGGATCTGCGGTGACCGGGCGGGCGCCCCGTCTCCGTGGTGGCCGGTCTCCCGGACTGCTCTGGCCCGTGAAGGGTCAGGCGCCCTGGGAGGCCTCGGCCGGCTGCTCGACCTCGGTGGCGGCCTCGACGTCGGACTCGTCGGCCTCGTCGGCCTCGTCGATCTCGTCGGCCTCCGCCTCGGCGGCGGCGTTCTCTGCCTCAAGCGCTGCGTCGTCGTCGGCCTCGGCGGCGTCGGGGCCGGTGTTGCGGCCCTGACGCTCGGCCTTGCGGGCGTCCGCGATCGCGCGGGCCTCGGCCATCGCTTCGGTCTTCTTCTTGTGCGGGCCGAGAACCATGATCATGTTACGGCCGTCCTGCTTCGGCGAGGACTCGATGAAGCCCAGGTCCTGGACGTCGTCGGCGAGTCGCTGAAGCAGCCGGAAGCCCAGCTCGGGACGGGACTGCTCACGACCACGGAACATGATCGTGATCTTGACCTTGTCGCCCTGCTTGAGGAACCGAACGACGTGACCCTTCTTGGTGTCATAGTCGTGCGGGTCGATCTTCGGCCGGAGCTTCATCTCCTTGATGACCGTGTGCGCCTGGTTCTTGCGCGCCTCACGGGCCTTCATGGCCGACTCGTACTTGAACTTGCCGTAGTCCATGAGCTTGCACACCGGCGGCCGGGCGGTCGCCGCGACCTCGACCAGGTCGAGGTCGTACTCCTGCGCGAGCTCCAGCGCCTTGGCAAGCGGCACGATGCCGACCTGCTCGCCGCTGGGACCGACGAGTCGCACCTCGGGGACGCGAATCCGGTCGTTGATGCGGGGCTCGGTGCTGATGGGGCCTCCTCGGTTGCACAACTTCTGCGATGCGGCCGTCGGGCGGCGGTCGCACGTAGTGGACTCGACCACTGGGCGGGGCTTCATTCGTGCTGCGCTGTGGGCCGAAGCCCTGGAGGGCAACCACACCGCGACACGAAAAAAGCCCCGCTCGGTACAAGCGGGGCTCCACACAACCGGGGGCGACGCCCGGTGAGGGGCGCTGCGGCGACGTCGGCACACTGGGCGCCCGTCGCGGACCGGGACCCGTCGACCCGGAGGTCGATCGGGTGGGAGACTTTCGCGGTTGCCCTCTCGGGCCTCCTGAAGTGGAGCCTCCACTTGCTGGCCGGACATCCGTGAGAACGCCTGGCCGGTCAGTCTCGAAGCATACAGCGCCCCGGGGCCGAAGGCCATTCCGCCCCTCCGCGCCACCCCTTGTACGCTCCCTCTGTACGGAGACCGGCACGACGGAACGAGCCCCCCTTGAGCAGCGAGCCCACCCAGAACCCCGCCGCGGACGACGAGGCGATCGGCTTCGACGACCTCACCCGGGACATCGCCGAGGTCCCCGCCGTCGAGGTGATCACCACCGTCGCGGTGCACCTGATGAGTGCCGCCGCGGTCAAGTGCGGTCTCGCCGAGGGCGGCGAGAAGGACAAGGACCTCGACGAGGCCCGCAAGCTGATCACCGCGCTGGCCGGGCTGGTCACCGCCGGCGCCCCGGAGATCAGCAACTTCCACGCGGCGCCGCTGCGGGACGGCCTGCGCTCGCTCCAGCTCGCCTTCCGCGAGGCCTCGGTCGTCCCGGACGCGCCCGGCTCCGGCCCCGGCGAGAAGTTCACCGGGCCGGTCTACGCCTGAGCATCCGGTCCGCCGCGCCGAGCGGCGGCACCTCAGGGGTCTCCCCGGAACCACGTTCCGGGGGGACCTCGTGCTTTTCCCCCGTGCTGATTCCGGCCGGGCGGCCGCCGCGGCCGCGCCCGTCGGGGCTCCGGCCAGCTCCCGCGGACCTCACCGGGCGGCCCGTCGGCGCCCGCCCTCCCGGTCCGCACCCCGGCGGCTACCGCCGGTAGAGCGGCTCCCCCGGCAGCCCGGCGTCCGCGGGCAGCACCGCCAGGCTCAGGCCCCGGTCGAGCCGGACCCGCAGCACCGGGTCCTCGCTGACCGCCCGCCCGATCCGCTGAGCAGCCTCCTGGACCGCCTCACGCTCCAGCCCCTCGTCCAGCACCACCGCGAGCAGACCGTCCGCGTCCTGGTAGGGCGCCAGCAGGCCGCGCACCACGGCGGGCTCCGCGGCCAGCAGCGCCCGCACCGCCTCCCGCACCTCGGGATCGGCCACCGGCGGCAGGTAGGGCCGGTTCTCGGCCAGCGCGCGCAGCCGGGCGCCGGACAGCCGGAAGGCGACCGGTCCGGCCGGGTCGACCAGCAGGGTGTCGGCGCGCTCGGAGAACGCGACCATCGCGGCCTGCGGGGCCGCCACCGGCGCCGGGCGGGCGTCCGCGCGCCAGCGGGCCAGGGTCTCCAGCGAGGTGAAGGCCGGCAGGGCGCGACGGCCGTCGGCGGCCTCGACCACGGGGACGGCCATGTCGCTGGTCTTCTCGTGCCGGTGCCCGTGCTCGTCCAGCTCGACCTCGCCGAGGATCGCCACGATCGGCACCATCAGCCGGGTGGGCGCGAGCGCCGCGAGCACCTCCGGCTCGGCCGTGCGGTCCTGCGACCAGCGGGCGAGCGCGGCGGCCAGGGCCGGGTCTGCGGCGCCGTCGTCGGCGGCGAATCCGGGGTTGGGGATGTTCTTGCGGTCCACCCGGCCGACCCTATGCCACCGTGCGGGCCCCGCCCACGGACCGAAGGTCCCCGGAACCCGGCCCGACACGCCCGGCCCATCCCCTACCGGCCGGTAGTGAGGTGTGGCACTCTGCGCCCATGGCCACCCTCGAAGCTGCTGCCCGCGCCGCCGCGACCTCCTCCCCGGCGGCCGACCGCGCCCGGTACGACCGGGCCACCGCCCACCTGGACGGCCCGGTGGCCGTCGTCGACCTGGCCGCGTTCGACGCCAACGCCGCCGACCTGGTGCGCCGCGCGGCGGGCAAGCCGATCCGGGTGGCCAGCAAGTCGGTGCGCTGCCGGGCCCTGCTGGAACGGGCCCTGGCCACGGACGGCTTCGCCGGGGTGATGAGCTTCACCCTCGCCGAGTCGCTCTGGCTGGCCCGCTCGGGCCTGCGCGACATCCTCCTGGCCTACCCCTCCACCGACCGCGCCGGCTTCGCCGAGCTGACCGCCGACCCGGAGCTCGCCGCCGCCGTCACCGTCCTGCTGGACGACCCGGCCCAGCTGGACCTGGTCGACGCGGCCCGGGCGGGCACCGCCGAGGTCCGGGTCTGCCTGGAACTCGACACCGCGCTGCACCTGCTCGGCGGGCGGGTCCGGGTCGGCGCCCGGCGCTCCCCGCTGCGCGCCCCCGGGGACCTCGCGGCCTTCGCCGAGCTGGTCCAGCGCCGCCGGGGCTTCCGGGTGGTCGGGCTGATGGCGTACGAGGGGCACGTGGCCGGGGTGGGGGACGCGGTGCCCGGGCACCCGGTGCGCTCACGGCTGGTCCGGGTGATGCAGACCAGGGCGCGGACCGAGCTGGCCGGGCGGCGGGCGGAGGCGGTCCGGCTGCTGCGCCGGGTCGCCGAGCTGGAGTTCGTCAACGGCGGCGGCACCGGGAGCGTCGAGTCGACGGCGGCGGAGCGCGCGGTGACCGAGGTGGCGGCCGGCTCCGGGCTGTACCAGCCCCGGTTGTTCGACAACTACCGGTCGTTCCAGGGGCGGCCCGCCGCCCTTTTCGGCCAGCCGGTGGTGCGCCGGCCCGGGGTCGGTGTGGTGACGGTCCTCGGCGGCGGCTATCCGGCGTCGGGCGCGGCCGGCCCTGACCGCTCCCCCGTGCCGTACCTGCCGCCGGGGCTGCGGTACGACCCGATGGAAGGGGCCGGGGAGGTGCAGACCCCGTTGCTCGGCTCGGCCGCCGACGACCTGCTGATCGGCGACCGCGTCTGGTTCCGGCACGCCAAGGCGGGCGAACTGTGCGAGCGGTTCGCCGAGTTGCACCTGGTCGAGGGGGACGCGGTGGTGCGCACCGTGCCGACCTACCGGGGCGAGCGGCAGACCTTCCTCTGAACCCCGTCCGGTCCCCGGACCGGACGGACCGCACGCGCCCCGCACGGACCGCGACGCGCGGCTCCCGGGTCGTGCGGGGCACGTGCGGCGCGGGGGTCGCACGGGGCGTCCTCCCGGCGGCGAAACCCCCGCCGCAGGGTTCCTGAGCTGCACGGTTCCGCCTCGCGCGCGGGCCCGGTTCCACTACCGTGGAGCGGATGCGAGGACCACGCCGACGGAGGGGGAGACCGTGGAAGCGGAAGTCGTGCAGTTGGTGACGGCCGGCGCCAGCACGCTGGTCGGGCTGATGGCCACCGAGTTCTGGACGCAGGCCCGTTCGCGCTTCGGCTCGTGGCTGGGACGCGGCGAGGGCGACGAGGCGGAGGAGGCCGCACTGGAACGTTCCAGGGCGGCCGTCACCCGCGCGCAGGAGGCCGGCGACACCCGGGCGGTCGAGGACCTGACCGGCGGCTGGCGCGCCCGGCTCCGTGAGGCGCTCCACGAGAACCCCGCTGCGGCCCGGGAACTCGAAGCCCTCCTGGAGGAGTTCGGGCCGAGGCTGCCGAAGCCCGCGACCGGCTCGTTGAACATCGCGATCAGCGGCGGGACGGTGCAGGGCAGCGTCATCCAGGCGGGCACCGCGGGCTCGGTCACCATCGGACGAACCGACCCCTGACCCGCGGCCCGGCCGCCGAACCTTGGCCGCACCTTAAGAGGGCCCGATGGGATGCCTAACTCCGGCATCCGATCGGGCCTTTGTGCTGTTCGCAGGGCTACAGTCCGTCAAAAAGTGGCTCAGAACGGCCTATTGCCAGCTGGTCTAGTCCAATCATACGCTCAGCTCAGGGGCCGGCGCGCCGGGTCGGCGGGCCCCTCGGACAGACGTGTCCGGCACTCCCCCACATCTTCGACCCGGGAACACGGTCAAGGAGTCCCCACCCCATGTCCATGAAGCGAACCGCCATGTCCGTCGGCGTCATCGGCGCCGCCGTCCTCACCGTCTCGGTCACCGGCATCGGCACCGCCGGCGCTCACGGCACCGTCACCAACCCGGTCAGCCGGATCGCGGCCTGCTACGCGGAGGGCCCCGAGACCCCCAAGTCGCAGATCTGCAAGGACCTCGTCTCCCTGAGCGGCACCCAGCCGCTGTACGACTGGAACGAGGTCAACATCGCCAACGCGGACGGCCGCCACCAGGCCATCATCCCGGACGGCAAGCTGTGCTCCGCCAACCGCGACAAGTACAAGGCGCTGGACCTGCCGCGCGCCGACTGGCCGGCCAGCGCGGTCACCCCCGGCAAGGTCGACTTCAAGTTCCGGGTCACCGCCGCGCACCAGGGCAACCAGACCATCTACATCACCAAGCAGAGCTGGGACCCGACCAAGCCGCTGAAGTGGTCGGACCTCGACGCCCTCCCCGTCGCCCAGGTCCCGACCAGCCGGACCTCCGACAACGGCTACTACAACTACAGCGGGACCCTGCCGCAGCGCACCGGCCGCCAGCTGCTGTACATGGTGTGGCAGCGGACCGACAGCCCCGAGGCGTTCTACAGCTGCTCCGACATCGACTTCGGCAAGGCGGCGGTGACCGGCGGGACCACCGCGCTCACCGCGCAGGCCCCGGCCGCGCCGAGCGAGGAGCAGATCTCCGCCGGCCTGGGCAAGTCCACCGTGGCCCACCACGGGCACGGCGGCAACGCCAACGAGCCGGCCGGCGCGGTCGTCCCGACCAACAGTGCCGCGGTGGGCGGCGGCTCGGCCACCGGCCCGCTGCTGCTCGCCGGTGCCGCCGCCGTCGGCGTCGGCTGGGCCGGCATGGTGCTCCGGCGTCGTCGGGTCGAGGCTGTTCGACACGACGGCTGACTGCCGGAAGCCGGGGCCGGATCTCAACCCCCGTGAGGTCCGGGCCCGGCGAACGTCCACCACGCCGTGAACGGCGGCGGCCCGCCCGGATC
>NZ_JBHXKE010000247.1:0-12946 GCF_042722765.1 Kitasatospora sp. NPDC058406 | reverse complement strand
CATTCGGTGTGGGCGTTGGCCGTGGAGGCGCTATGTCTGGCCGTTGGGGCCCCCGGGGTGGTGGGGCCCTTGGGTGAGTGGGCGCCTGCTCGGGGTGGGGCCGGCGCGGGTGCGGGTACCGGGGTCAGTAGACCAGGATGTCCCAGTGGTTGCCCTCGTTGCAGTACAGGTTGCCCGAGGCAGCCTTCCACTGCGGGTAACCGTCGCCCCGGAGGCCGATGTAGGTGAAGCTGTTCTGGATGTAGCCGTCGATGCAGGAGCTCCGGGAGATGTCGACCTTGTAGCCGTTGTAGTGGCTGTAGGTTCCGGAGGCGTGGCCCACCTCGGTCCCGCCCGTGATGTTGATGGCGCAGCCGCTGGACTGCTTGAGGGTGATGATCGTGCTCACCGTGCCCGAGTTGATCTGTTCGAACGAGGTGCAGGTGGAGTTGGACCGGGTGGTACATCCGCCGCTGGAGCTCCAGGTGATGCCGGCGTTCCTGAACTGGCCGGCGGCCGTCGACTGCGACAGCTTGGTACCGCTGGCGCCGGCCGTGGGCGCCGACACGGCGAGGCCCGCGAGGGCCAGGGCTACGACGGTGGCTGCGGTGCGTGGTTTCATCTGCGTCTCCCGGTGAGGGTGGTGGACGCCGGACTCGGGCCCCGGCTGCCGCCGACCGGACCCGCACCGGGCCGGGGTCCGGCGGGTGAGCGAGGTCCGGCAGGCAGGCGGCGGGACCGCCCGGGCAGCGGGACGCGCGAAGTTCGGCGTACGGGGAGCTGGGTGCGAAACGGTGCGGCATCAGGATGACCCACCGCCGTCTATGCGAGTAGACCCCGGTCTGTGAATTTCGCGTGACGCCCACGCATTCCGGGCCTCCGGTCGTGCCGGGCGACGGGCGGGGTATGTCTGCTGGGTCTTCCCGGGCCTTCCCCCGGCCCCACCCGGCACGAAGGCCACACCCGCCGCGCCCGCTGCACCCTGCACAACCGGCACAACCGCCGCACCCGGCACAACCGACCGTGGAGGTCCTTGTGAGCACCGTCCCCGCACGTGTCGTCGAGGCGGCCTTCCGCTGCTACCGGTCGCAGGACCGGGACGCGGCGCTGCCCCTGTACGCCGACGACTTCACCTTCACCAGCCCGCAGGACGACCACATCGACAAGGCCGCCTTCTTCGAGCGGTGTTTCCCCACCGCCGACCGCTTCCGGGAGCAGCGACTGCTGCACGTCACGCCCGCCGACGAGGAACTGGTCCTGGTCCACTACGAGTACGAGCTCAGCGCCGGCGGCCGGTACCGCAACGTGGAGGCGATCACGGTGCGCGGTGGCCTGATCCGTGAGGTGCAGGTCTTCTTCGGGGGCAGGGCGTAGACGAGGCCGGGACCGGGGGCGTGGCCGGGGGCCGGGGGCGCGGCCGGCCGGGGTCAGTGCACGAGGGCCTCGCGCAGGCGCCTGCGGTCCGGTTTGCCCGCCGAGGTGAGCGGGATCTCCGGCACCAGGTGCAGGGCCTCGGGGGCGAAGATGCGCCCCTTGTGGGCGGTGACGAACGCGCGGACGTCGTCGAGTTCCGGGAGCCGTCCCGGGACGGCGACGACGACGGCGTGGACGTGCTCCGTCTGCTGGGCGTCGCGCACGCCGAGGACGGCGCACCGGGCGACGGCCGGGTGGGTGAGGAGCAGGTCCTCGACCTCGGAGGGGTAGACGTGCCCGCCGGTCACGATGATCTTGTCCGTGAGGCGGTCGGTCAGGTAGAGGAACCCGTCCTGGTCGAGGCAGCCGATGTCGCCGGTCCTCAGCCAGCCGTCGCGCATCACCTCGGCGGTGAGGTCGGGCCGCTTCCAGTACCCCGCCATGAGGGAGTGCGAGCGGACGTGGATCTCGCCCTGCTCGCCGGTCGGCACCTCGGTACCGCCCGCGGAGCGGATCACCACCTCGACGCCCGGCAGCGGGCGGCCGACGGGGAGCCGGCCGGCGTGCCCGGGCCGGTCGTGGTCCTCCGGGGTGAGGACGGCGATGTTCTGCGCCTCCGACATCCCGTATCCGCTCGTCAGGATCGGCCCGAACACCCCGAACGCCTCGCGGATGCGCGTCGGGGAGGCGACGCATCCCCCGTACATCAGTCGTTCCAGGCTGGAAAGGTCGGTCGTGGTGATCGCCGGGTGGTCCAGCAGCCGGTGGAGCAGCGGCGGCAGGACCCACAGGTCGGTGATGCGCTCGCGCTCGACGGCGGCCAGCACCTCGCCGGCGTCGAAGGAGCGTTGGAGGACGACCGTGCCGCCGTGGTGGAGCGTCAGGTCGCTCAGCACGCCGGCGAGGTGGGCGAGGGCGGTGGCCGCGAGGAAGCGCGGCGCCGTACCGGCCGTGCCGAACGGAACGTCGAAGATCCTGCGGTAGGGACCGTGCAGGCTGAGGATGCCCTTCGGGATACCGGTGGTGCCGCCGGTATGGCGGACACCCAGGTGGTCGTCCGGGCCGATCCGCACGGCCGGGAGCCGCGCGGGGCGGTGGGCGCAGGCAGCGATCACGTCCTCGCCGATCGTCTTCGGATCCGGGCCCGGGCCCAGGGTGAGGACGGTCGGCACGTCCGCCACGGCGAGCAGTTCCGCCGCGTCCGCGTGCCGTTCGCCGTCCACGAGGAGGACGGCGGTGTCGACGCCGGCGACGATCCGGGCGAGGACGGGGGCGCTCATGCCGTCGTACAGGCCGACCACCCGGGCGCCCGCGATCCCGGCGGCGTAGCGGGCGCTGAGCGCCTCGGGGGTGTTGGCGGTGAGCAGGGAGACGGTCGAGCCGGGGGTGACGCCGCGGGCGATCAGCTCGTGCGCAAGGCGGTAGGTCGCGGCGGCGAACTCGCCTGCGGTGATCCCGGCGCCGTCGGCGGTGACGACGGCCGTCCGATCGGGATCCCGGGTCAGGGACCGCAGAATCAGGGCGGGGGCGCTGATGAACTCCGTGTCGCTCATGAGCACTTCTTCCTATGCGTCGGAAACCGCATCGACAGGGCCCCTCCATTCTGGGCACGAAGCACCGGGTCGGGGGCCCGAACCGGGCAGCGGGCCGAAACACATCTGCGGCGGTGGCGGCCCGGCTCTTGCGGCGGAGCGGGCGTCGCGCCTCGTAGCCCCCCCCGCCGGGAGGACCGGCAGCCGTCTGCCTCTGCTGAAGCTCCGGAGGGTCCGGGGTCGAGGGCGTGCGAGATGTCGAGCGGATTCCTCACCGACCGTTCGACGAGCCGTACGTGAATCCGCACGGTGCCCCGGGCGGGAGCCGTAGAGTCGCGGGGTGGAGTCCTGCCCCGATCATTACTCTGTCGTGCCGACGTGCTTCGACTGCTGCCGAGCGGCGTTGAGTGCCGTGCCGTCCGACGTCGAAGAGCTCACTCGGCTCGACCCGGACGCCTTCGCCGCATTCGCCGGCTCACACCGGGCCTGGGTGGAGAATCTCCTGCTGGCCGAGTGCGCCCACCGGCCGATGGTGGCGTGGTCCCGGTCTGACAGCCCTCCGCTTGTCGTGCAGTGGGCGGTACGGGCCACCCCGGCGGTCGCCGCCGCGCTGCCGGTTCCTTCGGCGGTCGCCGTCGGGCTCACCCGGGCGTATCGGCAGCGCGAGGGCGATCGCGGCCATGCGCTGTGGATCTCCCGTCTGCCGCTGCGCATCGATTCCGACGTGGACCAGCGGCTTGCCGGGCTGTGGTGCGATCTGGCGCTCCTGGCCGGCGAACAGGACCCGGTGGCGGAGTCCGGACTGCGCACGCGCGTGGACAGGCGGGCTCGCCCGGCGGTGTGGGCGCGCTCGCTGGAGTGGCTCCTGCTCTGGGGGAGGCAGTTGAGGAGTCTTGACGTGGCATTCACCCTCGCGCTCGCCGACGAGCACCCCACCGTCCGACAGGCGGTCAGCCGCTGTGCCCGCAGTCCGGTCCTCGGCGTCCAGCTACGTGCCGCCGGGCTGCAGGCCGCGATGAAGTCCGCACGGCCGCTGGAGGATCGGCTACTCGACATCGTCTCCGCCTCGGTCGACGACCGCCGGAGCGACTTCCCGCGACCGCTGGGCGCTCCGTCATCCACCTGGCTCGCCGACCACGGCCTGGAGGGACTCGTACGGGGTGCCGCCCGCCGCGCGGTTGCCGACTTCGCCGGTTCCATCGGTGATCTCGGTGCCGCCGAGGAAGAGCATCTGACCGCCACACTGCTCGCCGGCCTCGTCCGCGAGTTCACGGCCCTGCCCTCCCTCACACGGCTCGCCGCGGGGGGCGGGCCCCCGCGGCGGGGGGGGCGCCCCCCCCGGTTCGCCCCCCCCCCCCACCCCACCGCCACCGCCCCGCGGGGCGGGTCGTCAGAACCTGACGGTCTTCAGGTACGAGGAGTCGCCGCGAATTCCGGCCAGGTAGAGGGTGTGCCCGCCCGGGGCGAGGGCGGTCGCGGAGACCCCGTCCAGGCCGAAGCCGGTGAGCGTCTCGCCGGGGAGGCCGGCGTTGGTCGCGGTGTCGTAGGCGAGCACCGAGGCGCGCGGGGTCCAGCCGTCCTTGAGCACGTGGATTCGGCCGCCGTCCGTGCCGACCGCCACGTAGTGGAGGTCGACCGGTCCGTCGGCGAAGGTGAAGACGGGCCGGGCCGTGTCGTTGACGGTGTCGACCGCGTAGCCGGTCCCGGCGTTGACCTGGGCGCCCAGGGCGTACACGTGCAGGCCGTCGGGGGAGGCGGCCAGCTCCTTGGTGGCGCCGATCCTCTCGACGGTGCGCAGCACGGTCGGGACGGGCGCGGTGGTGTCGAGGTGTTCCAGACCGGCGTCGGTGGAGACGTAGGCGCCGGCACCGCCCGGCTGCAGGGCGATGGCGTCGACCGCGTGGCCGCGCAGCGGCACGGTCGCGGTGAAGGCGCCCTGCTGGGTGCCGAACACCAGCACCCGGCCCGGCCGCACGCCCTGGCCGTGGAGCTGCGGACCGTACTGGTCGACGTAGACCTTGGATCCGTCGGGGCTGACCGCCAGGTCGGTCAGGCCGCCCGCCGACCAGCCGGCCGGCCTGGGCTGGTCCGGTGCGGGAGTGCGGGCCACCACGGTGTTGGCGGCCGGGTCGACGGCGACCAGGTGGTCCGACACCAGGACGTAGAGGCGCCGGCCGTCCTGGCTCACCACGGGCCGCCCGGCGGTGCCGTCGTCCGCCAGCGGCAGTTCGGCGACCACCGCGCCGGACCGGGTGTCGACCGTCCGCAGGACGACCGGGGTCCGGCTGCCGGCCCGGTCGGACGCCACGACGTAGGCCCTGTTCCCCTCCGGACCGACCGCCAGCCCCAGCGCCCGCCACCCGATGGCGGTACCGTCGTGGCCGCCGGGCGTACCCGGTACGGTGTCGGCGACGGCCGCCCCGGCGCCCGCGCCGGTCAGCAGGAGGACGGCCGAGGCCACCAGCGAGCCCGTCCAACGGGCCTTTGACACGCGCGAATTCATGATTCCCCACCCTGTGGTCTAGACATCATGTCGTGGTGCGAGGGTCAGGCTAGGGCACCGGGAGGGCGTTCCGGGGGCGGTTTCCGGCCCTCGTGCGGACGGGGGCGGGACGTGGCCGGCCGGCCACGCGGGCATGGCCCGATCGCACCCGGTCGGTCCGGTGTCGGTCCGGTGTCGGTGTCGGGGCCGGGGCCGGGGCCGACGGGGCCGCGGTCCGGAGGCGGGGCCCGGGGCGCCGGGAAGTTCCCGAACCGGCCATAGGTCAGCTCTATGACCTCATAGATCCACACCGACTACTGTCGGCACGTACCACCCGTGTTGGCTGGTCGTGGGGTCGCCCTCGCCCTCCTGCCCGCCCGTCCGTGTTCCCGTTCGGAGGATCGCCCCGCCATGTCCCGTCCGATCCGAGTCGCGATAGTCGGCGCCGGCCCCGCCGGAATCTACGCCGCTGACGCCCTGCTCAAGTCCGACGCCGCCCAGCAGCCCGGGGTCTCGGTCGACCTCTTCGAGCGGATGCCCGCGCCCTTCGGGCTGATCCGGTACGGCGTGGCGCCCGACCACCCGCGGATCAAGGGGATCGTCACGGCGCTCCACCAGGTGCTGAGCAAGCCGCAGATCCGGGTCTTCGGCAACGTCGACTACCCGGCCGACGTCACGCTCGACGACCTGCACCGCTTCTACGACGCGGTGGTCTTCTCCACCGGCGCGATGGCGGACCGGGCGCTCGACATCCCCGGTGTCGGACTCGAAGGCTCCTACGGGGCGGCCGACTTCGTCTCCTGGTACGACGGCCACCCGGACGTGCCGCGCACCTGGCCGCTGGAGGCCGAGAAGGTCGCCGTGCTCGGCGCGGGCAACGTCGCGCTGGACGTGGCCCGCATCCTCGCCAAGACCGCGGAAGAGCTGCTCCCCACCGAGATCCCGCCGAACGTCCACGAGGGCCTGCGCCGCAACAAGGCCCTGGAGGTGCACGTCTTCGCCCGGCGCGGACCCGCCCAGGCCAAGTTCAGCCCGATGGAGCTGCGCGAGCTCGACCACTCGCCGACCATCGAGGTGATCGTCGCCCCCGAGGACATCGACTACGACGAGGGCTCGATCGCCGAGCGGCGCGGCGCCAAGCACGTCGACATGGTCGCCTCGACCATCGAGAACTGGGCGATCCGCGACGTCGGCGACCGCCCGCACCGGATCTTCCTGCACTTCTTCGAGTCCCCGGTGGAGGTGCTCGGCGCCGACGGCAAGGTGATCGGGCTGCGCACCGAGCGCACCGAACTCGACGGCACCGGCAACGTGCGCGGCACCGGCCGGCACACCGACTGGGACGTCCGGGCGATCTACCGGGCGATCGGCTACTACTCGGACGAGCTGCCCAAGCTGCCGTTCGACCCGGTGTCCGGCACCGTCCCGAACGCGGCCGGCCGGGTGCTCGCGGCCGACGGCTCGCACCAGGCCGCCACGTACGTCACCGGCTGGATCAAGCGCGGCCCGGTCGGCCTCATCGGACACACCAAGGGCGACGCCAACGAGACGGTCGCCTGCCTGCTCGCCGACCGGGCCGAGGGCCGCCTCCCCGGCGCCGTCGAGCCCGAGCCCGACGCGGTCCTCGCGCACCTGCGCGAGCGGGGCGTCCGCTTCACCACCTGGGAGGGCTGGCAGCTGCTCGACGCACACGAGCGCGCGCTCGGTGCGGCGGAGGGGCGCGAGCGGGTCAAGGTCGTGGAGCGGGAGGACATGCTGCGCAGCAGCGGGGCGTAGCCGGGACGGCGTGCCCCCGGTCCGCGGGCCCGGCGACCGGTTCCGGTCGTCGGGCCCGATCCGTTCGCCGGGTCCGTTCGCAGGCCCCGGCCTCCGGATCCGGTCGTCAGGTCCTCGGGCCGCGTCCGCCCCGACGGGCGCCGGGGCGCCGGCGCGGGGGAGGCCGGTCGGCGCCGCCCGGTCAGCCCCGGAGGTGGTCCGGGTCCGGCAGGTCGTCCGGAGCGTCGGCGTCCGGCGCCGGCGGCGGGGAGAGCAGGACCGGCCAGGCGTCGTCGCCGGCGAGCACCTCGTCGAGGGTGCGGTCCGGTGCGGCCGTGAAGACGGCGGTTCCGGTGTCGGCGGCCCGCGCGTACAGCGCGGGGTCCACCGCCGTCTCGGCGCGCAGCACCAGCGTCGCCTCCGGGACGATCGGCGAGCGCGCCGGGAAGTCCGCCGGGTCGGCCCCGATCTGCTCCAGCGTGAACGGGTAGACGGCGACCTCGACGGCCAGCCGGTCCCCGTCGAGGGCGTGTTCCGCCCACCCGTCGGTCGGGAGCAGGAAGAGCGCGCCGTCCCCCTCGTGCCCGTACCAGCCCAGTTTCGCGACGGCCTGCTCGCCGGGCGGGCCTTCCGGGTCGACGAGCAGCGCCACCACGGGCGCGTCCGGGTCGTCGGGGTTGATGCCGGTACGGACATGCAGCCGGGCCACGGGTGACCTCCGATGAGCGGAACGGGCTGGGGAGCGGGGCGTGGAGCGGTGGAGTGCGAATCTACGGCCTGCCGGGACGGGCGCCGGCGCCGGGTGGGAGCGCGGCACTCTTTTGTCATGTTCGCGACTACGTTGCCGACTATAGCTTTCCCGGCCCGGGACCGGCAGGTGAACCCCGTACTCCGGATCGCCGGGGTGGCGGCCGGGCGGGTCGGGGGCGTCGACGGCGTCGCCGGTTCAGGGGGTGTGCGGCCGGGGGTGGACCGTGTCGAGGAGGAGGGCGAGGAGGCGGTCGGGGGTGGGGGTTCCGGCCGGGGCGGGCCGCGAGGCGGGGCGGGCGGTGGTGAGGGCGATGCCGAGAGCGAGCAGGAGGAGTTCGGGGGCCGAGAGGTCGGGGCGGGCGGTGCCGGACCGCTGGGCGTGGGTGAGGACGGCGGCTCCGGCGTTCCTGATGTCCTCGTGGCAGTTGGCGTTGAGGGTGTCGGGGGCTTCGAGAAAGAGCGCGCTGGCGAGGCCGTGGTAGGCGAGGTTGTGGGCGATGAAGGCGCGGAGCCATTCGGCGAGGGCCTCGTCGGCGGGCCGGGTCTCGATCAGGTGGTCGGCGTGGGCGCAGAGGCGTTCGATGCGTTCGTGCAGCACGGCGGCCAGCAGTGCGGACCGGGTGGGGAAGTGCCGGTAGAGGGTGCCCGGGCCGACGCCGGCCCGCCGGGCGATGTCGTTGAGCGAGGCGTCGGCGCCCGCCTCGGCGAAGGCCTCGTGGGCGGCGTCGAGGAGGCGTTCGCGGTTGCGTCGGGCGTCGGTGCGCTGGGTCGTGGGCATCGGCGGGTTCTGGTCTCCAAGGGGCGGGCGGTCGGCGGGTCGGGGGTCGGGGCCGGCGTCCCGGCCCTGGGTGGGTGGTCAAGCGGAGAGGTTCTCCGTATCGTAGGTCCGGGGGAAACGGAGAGGCTCTCCGGATGTGTCCCCGGTCGGGTCGTGCCCGTTCGGGCCCTCCCGTAGGCCCTGCGCCGGGACGGCGCGCTCGCGAGGAATCGAGGAGCCTGATGACGCACGACACGGCCTGGGACGTCGCGGACACCCCCGACGCCCCCGACGCCCGCGCGGTCCCGGGCACCGGTGGCACGGGGGACCGCCGGGACGCTCGGATCCGCTGCGACCGCCGTGTCCGCCGTCGCTCCCCGGGCGGCACCGGGCGGTAGCTCCGGGGCGCACCGGGCGGGGCCGCCCGGGGCCGGGTCCTCGTGGGGGGCTCAGTCCTCCCCGCCCTGGCCGGGGAGCGTGACCGGCTGCCAGCGGTAGCCGGAGTCCTCGTGCCAGCAATGGAGTTCGCCCTCCACCACGGCGGCCAGGCAGAGCCGCCAGTCGTCGCCGACGGCCAGTGCGACCTGGGTGGCCGGGCGCAGCGTCGGCCGCCACCAGCGGGGGCGGCGGGAGCTGCCGACGGCCGGCAGGCGCAGCCGTACGCCGCCCTCGCCGGCCAGGGCGACGGTCGGGCCGCCGCGGTGTCCGGCCATCGCGACGTCGAGCGCCGGTTCGCCGTCGCCGATCTCGCTCGCCGCCCCGGCCGGGTCGGCGCCGTGCAGTTGGACCGAGCCGTCCCGGCGCAGTGCGGCGGCCTGCGGGCCGGCCGAGGAGCGGGCGAGCGCGCCGGCCCGCACCGGGCCGGGGCGGCCCAGCGGCTCGGGCCGTTCCTCCGCCCCCACCCGCCAGCGCAGCAGCCGTTCCCGGTGTTCGACGAGGAGCAGCCAGACGCCCGGCCGTTCCTCCATGGCGGCCAGGACGCGGTCGGCCGGGCAGCCGGCCAGCTCCTGGCCGGTCAGGGTGAGGCCGGGCGCCCAGCGGTACGAGCGCAGGGTGCCGCCGGAGGCCGTCCACACGGCCAGCTCGCCGGCCGAGTTGACCGCCCCGGCGAGCCCGCCGACACCGCGGGCGGCCTCCCACCAGCCCGCCGCGTTGCCGACCCAGAGGGTGCCGGTCTGGTCCTCGGCGAACACCACGAGTTCGGCCTGCGGCCCGGCCCAGCCGCAGACCAGGGTGCGGACGGCGCGCGGCCCGGGGCCGGGCGGGGGCCGGTGCCCGGCGAGGCCCGGGCCGGCGAACACCACCCCGTCGGCGCCGCCGGCGACCAGCAGCGGCCGGCCGGCCGCGTCCGGCAGGACGGCCAGGCAGGAGGTGCGCGGCATCGTCCGGTGGGCGCGCAGGAGTTCGCGTCCGCGCGCGGCCCACGGACCGAGCGGGGCGGGCCGGCGGTCCGGTTCGCGGGCGAGCGGTTCACAGGCCCACTGGGCGAGGTCCTCGCCGAACCCGGCGGCCAGCAGCTCGCTCCGGGCCTGGTCGGCGGCGAGCCGGTGGTCGAGCCGTCCGTGCTCGGGCAGCAGCAGGGTCCGGGCCAGGGTCCCGACGGCGAACAGGTCCTTGGCGGTGGTCGGGAACCCGCCGACCCGCTCGGCCTCCGGCGGGACGTGCCCGGGGGTGAACACCGCGACGGTGAGTGCGTGGTCGAGCGGCGCGAGGAAGGTGAGGTCGATGAGCTTGACCTGGCCCTCGCCGTCGACCAGAACGTTGGCGGGGGAGATGTCCCGGTGCACCCAGCGCTTGCGGTGCAACTCGTCGACGATCAGGCAGAGCCGGGCCAGCACCTCGGCCGCGGCGGGCAGTCCGCCGCGGTTGGTGCGGGCCCAGGTGTGCAGCGGCACGCCCTCGACCCAGGGCGAGATCTGGTAGCCGAGCAGTCCGCCGGTCGGCCGGCTGCCCGGCCGGTGCGGAGAGGGGCCGAGCAGGAAGCTGGGCACCACCAGGTCGTTGACGCCCAGTCGGTGGGCGTTGTGCGAGACGTCGTCCCAGCGTCCGAGCCAGCGACGCACCTCGGAGGGGTCGCGCTCCAGCATGATCTTCGCGGCGACCAGCTCCTTGAGGCCGCTGTGGCCGGTGCGGACGGCCCGCCAGACCTCGGCCTCGCCGCCCCGGTGGTGGAACTCCAGGAGTTCGTACTGCTCGGGGTCGAACTCCGGCCCGAACCGGAGCCCGGGAACCCAACGCGACTGTGACACTCGACCCCCGACCGACGACCGGCACCGACTCGCCGTCGGTCTTTCGCGGAACTCAGGATAGTGCTCTTTTCTGTTCGTCCGCCCTGAAGAGGGCCTATCCTGATGGCCACCGAGCAACATCATGAAGAGCCGTCAACTCGTGATCGACAGAAGGATGTTGATCATGAACTGGGCGGATTCCGGACTGCAGGGGGACAGTGCATGGCGCAGCTCGTGGTGCTGCTGCTGGTCGTGGCGGCACTGGCAGGCGCGGGCGGCACCGTCCTCGTCCGCCGCCGACAGGCCCATGACCCGGCATCGGTGGCGACGGCGCTCAGCCGGGCCGCCGCCCAGCTCGCGGCCGGCAAGCCGCAGCGTGCCCGCCGCCGGTACGCCCGGCTGGCCAAGCGGCTGGCGGCGGCGCCCGAGGCGCTCCGGCCCCAGCGCGGCCTCGCCCTGCTCGGACAGGCCGAGGCGGCCACCGCGGCCGGGGACGCCGCGGCCACGTCCGCGCTGCACCGCGAGGCGTTCCCCCTGCTGTCCGACCCGGCCCGGCAGCTCCCCCGGTGGAGCCTGCGGCGGATGGCCGAGGAACGGATGCAGGCCCCGGACGGTGAACTCGGGCCGCTGCTCGCCTTCCTCCGGGCGATGGAACCGGCGGCGGCCGGGGCGGCCGTGCGCGGGACCGCAGACGGGACCGCCGACGGGAGCGAGCCGGTCACCGAGCCGGTCGCCGGACCGGTCACCGGCCGGGGCGTCACGCAGAACGGTGTGCAGGGCGGCGTGCGGACCGGCGTGCCCGGCGCCGTTCCGGACACCGGGCGGGCGCTCGACCTGACGGCCGAGGCGGGCGCCGACGCCGCGACGGCCGCCCTGGCCCTGGACTGGCTGCAACGTCTCTGCCGGGAGGGCACACCCGAGTGGCGGGAGACCGCGACCGCCCAGGCGATGGCCGCCCTCCCGAACCGGGAGTGGCCGGTGCTGGCCCGTGCCGCGCTGCTGCGCGCACTGGCCGACCGGGCGGCCGAGACCGAACCGCTGCTCGCCGCCGCCGCCCCCGGTGGCAGCGGCGAACTCTGGTTCCGCTGGGGCACCCAGCTCTACGCCCTGCACCAGGACACCCCGGCCGTGGCCGCCCTCGACGAGGCGCTGCGACGCGGTCCGGGCGAGACCTCCCCGTGGTCCCGCGGCACCGCCCTGCGGGCCGAGATCCTGCTCTTCCGCGGCCTCGCCCAGCAGCGCCTGGGCGACACCGGGGCGGCCTGGGCCGACCTCAACGCCGCCGCCACCGAGGCCCCCGCGGACCCGCGCCCCCGGTACGCGCTCGGGCGGCTCGCCCTGCTGCTCGGCGCCGACGACCGCGCCCAGGAACAGTTCGCCGCCGCGCTGGCCGCCCGGCCCTCGTTCGCCCCCGCCCGGCTCGGACTCGCCCTGGTGCACGAACGCGCCGGGCACCCGGCCGAGGCCGCCGTCGACTACCAGGCGGCGCTCGCCCTCACGCCCGGCTGGCGCCCCGCGCGGGTCAGGCTCGGCGCGGCGCTGCTCGCGGCCGGACGGACGGCGGAGGCGGAACCGCTGCTGCGCGCCGAGTCCGGGACGGACTCCCGCTGGGGACAGATCGCCGCCTTCCACCACGGCCTGGCCCTGGCCCGGACCGGCGACCCGGCCGGTGCGCTCGAACGCTGGGAGCCCCTGCGCGCGGCCGACCTGCTGGACCGGCTGGCGCTGCTGCGCGACCGGCTGGCCCGTGAGCGGCTCGCCACCGACCCGGTGGCGGCCCGCGAGCTGTGGCAGCGGGCCGCCGCGGACGACCCGGCCGCACCCGGCTACCCGGTGGCGCTGGCCGAGGCCGCGTTGCGCGAGGCCGCCCACCTGCTGGTCACCGGACGGGACCGGGCCGAGGACCGGGACCGGGCCGGCGCCGCGCTCGACCTGGCCGACTCGCTGCCGGTGGAGGCGCTCCCGGCGCCCCGGTCCGGCGGGGCCTCCCCCGAGGGGGCCTCCGTCGGCGGGGCGCCGCCGGCCGGACCGGCGACGCCCCGGACGGGCA
>NZ_JBHXKE010000246.1:0-13002 GCF_042722765.1 Kitasatospora sp. NPDC058406 | reverse complement strand
CCCGAGAGCAGCCCGCTCCACCGCGCCCGCACCATCGAGCCGATCGCGGGCGTCGCGGCGCCCATCACCGCCGCGGCGGGGAACAGCGTCCACAGCGGGGCCCCGCGCAGCGCGGAGAGGACGAACAGGGCGCCGTCGACCGCGCCGACGGCGGCGCAGGCCAGCAGGATCCGGCGCTGGCCGATCCGGTCCGCCAGCCGCGCCAGTTGGGGCGCGGCCACCGCGAAGCCCACGGCGGAGGTGGCGGACAGCGCCCCGGCGGTCCCGAACTCGTACCCGACGGAGCGGATGAAGAGCAGGATGCTGATGCCCGTCATGCCGATCGGGAACCGGGCGAGGAGCCCGGGGATCACGAAGCGGAGCGCACCGGGGGTGGTCAGCGCCAGGCGGTAGCGGTTGACGCCCGAGGGTGCGCCGCCCCCGGGCGCACCGCTGCGTGCGCCGTCGGGTTCGGCGTCATGTGCGCCGTCGGGGGCGCGGTCCACGGGCACGCCGACCGGAACGCGGTCCGCGGGCACGTCGATGTCGGGTTCGGGTCCGGCCGTCACGGGATCAGCCCGCCACCGGGTGACCGATGAAGTCCCCGAGCAGCGCGGCCAGGGCGTCCGGCTCCTCGAACTGGAGCGCGTGGCCGGTGTCGAGCTCGTGCACCCGCAGGTCCGGGTGGGTGGCGAGGAACGCGCGGACGCGGGCGTTGTCCACCAGCTTGTCGCGGGTGCCGAACACGGCCAGCAGCGGGAGCGGACCGATCCCCGCAAAGTCCTTCTCCGAGCGGACGGCGATCTCCTCCCAGGCGTCGATGGTGCCCACGGTGATCCGCAGCAGCCGCAGCTCGTCGGCGTCGATGAACGCGTGCCACTCCGGGCGGTCGGTGAAGTCCGGGGTGCGCAGCGGGATCTGGATGAAGGCGCGGTCCGGCTCGGGGGTCAGTCCGAGCTCCTCCGCCGCGATCAGGGCGGCGTCGATGGAGCGGTCGAGGACGTCGTTGTAGCGGTCGTTGAAGAAGAAGCCGGGCGAGGTCATGATCAGGCTGCTGATCACCTCCTGGCCGGCGAGGCCGGTCGCGACCACGGTGGCGATCTGGGCACCGAAGCACCAGCCGGCCAGGTGGATCCGGCCGTAGGAGTCCTTCAGGTGGCGCAGCAGGTGGGCGATGTCGTCGACGGCGAGCTGACCGGCGGGGATGTGCCCGCGGCCGTCGTTGAGCCCGGAGCCGCGGAAGTCGACGGCGACGAAGGCCGTCCCGGGCAGCTGCCCGAGGCGGGTGCCGAGCGGCGCCTGCCAGCCCGAGTGGCTCATGCCGCCGTGCAGCATGACGACGACGTCGTCGGCCTGCGCGGGGCCCCAGACCCGGTAGTGGGTCCGGTAGCCGTCCGGCTGCTCGAAGGTCAGGACCTGCTCGGTCTCGGGGGTACGGGTGGTGGTCATCGGTTCTGGGTGTCCTCTCCGTCGGTCGGCAGCTGTCGCGCCCGGAGTTCGGCTCCGATCGCGCGGATCTCGTCGGTCGTGTCCAGGACGCGGCCGGTGGGGTCGGTGGTGATCTGGGTCAGGACGGCCACGTGGAGCCTGGCGACGGCCTCGGTCACCGCCTGCGGGAGCAGGCGGCCGTCCGCGTTGACGGTCAGTTCCAGGCGGGACTGGCCGATGTCGCGGCCGACGTTCACCAGGAAGGGGACGTCGGTGTGCTCGAACCAGCGGACGTCCGTGATGACGGCGCCGCCGTCGGCGGCCTCGGCGTAGGCCGGGAACTCCGTGTAGTTGAACAGCGCGGGGAAGAGCGCGACGCGTCCGAGGGCGTCGAGCCCGGCGTCGGCGCCGGCGGCGACGTCGGCCGCGGGGCCGGCCGCGCGGTCGTGGGAGACGTCGCGGGCGACGGCCGCGGTCGGGTAGCGGCGGTGCGGCAGGGCGCGCGCCTCCGCCCGGAACACCGCCTCGACGAGCTCGTTCCAGGTCCGGTCGTCCAGCCGGGCCCGGTGCGGCTGGAAGTTGAGGAACATGCCGGTCATCCGCTCGGCACCCTCCGCCTCCGGCCGGCCGTGGGTGAAGACGCCGGTCACCACGTCCTGCCGACCGCTGATCAGCGCGAGGACGCGCAGGTGGGCGGCGAGCATCAGGTACTTGGGCGGGCAGCCCGCCTGCCGGGCGACCTCGCGCAGCGCGGCCTCCTGCCCGGCGGGCACGGTGAGGGTCGTCTCCGTCCAGCGGCTGCCGGTGCCGTCGGGTGCGAAGCGGGGCAGCGGCGTCCCGGGGTGGTCGCGCAGGACCTCGCGCCAGAAGGCGCGGGACTGCTGCGAGTCGCGGGCCGCGACCTCCGCCCTGACGTAGTCACGGTAGGCGGGAGCGGGCGGCACCGGCGACTGCGGCGCCGGCCCGGACGGGCTCTCCCCGGAGGACCCGTCCCCGGACAGGCTCGCCGCGTACGAGGTGAGCAGGTCCCGGACGAGCAGCGAGAGGCTCCAGCCGTCGATCACCGCGTGGTGGAAGCCGAACGAGAGGACGAAGCCCTCCGCTCCGGTCCGGTGGGCGGCGAACCGGATCAGACCGGGCCGGTCCCAGGTGAAGCCGGAGCCGCGCTCGCGCTCGAACCACTCGTCGGCGGCACCGGGCCGCCCGGTGGCGTCGACCACGAGGTCGGGTTCGACCGCGGCGTGGACGTGCTGCAGCGGCACCGGCCGGGCGTCCAGCAGGAACGCCGTCCGCAGGGTCGCGGTGGATGCGGTCGCCCGCCGCAGCGCCTCCCGCAGGGCCTGCTCGTCCAGCGGCAGCCGGACGGTGTAGGCGAACACGTCGTGGTAGGCCGACTGGGCCGGGTCCCGCCGGGTGGCCCCGATCATCTGGAGCTGCATGGCGGTGGCCGGGTAGGCGTCGACGACGCCGTCCGGCAGATCGGCCGTCGGTGCCGGAAGGCCCTCACCCGCCGGGACGGGTTCGTCCTGCACGGCGTCCCGGTCACGGCTCTCCAGCCGGTGGGCCAGGGCGCGGGCGGTGCGCAGCTCGATGACGTCGCGCATGACGGCCGCCGGGAACAGCTTGCGGATCTTGGCGAGGATCCGGATCGACGTGATGGAGTCGACACCCGCGTCGAGGTAGTTGGCGTCCACGGCCAGGGCGTCGACGCCCAGCGCGGTGGCGATGATCCCGGCGATCGCCGTCTCCGCCCCGGCGGGACGGTCGTCCGCCGCCGTGTGCGGCGCCGCCGGTGCGGCCTCCGGCGCCCGGGTGCCCGGGAGCGTCAGCGGCTCCCCGGTGTCCGGGGCGGCGACCTGTCCCGGCGCGTCCGGGGCCGCGAGCGACTCCAGCGCCTCCAGCAGGCCGTCCAGGAACCGCTCGACGGCGGAGGACTTGATCCGGCCGGGGTCGTGGCAGACCGCCAGCCGCGTCACACCGTCGAACTGGTCCTTGTGGACGTGGACGACCATCGGGAAGCTGGTCAGTTCGAAGTACCGGGCGCCGTCGATCCGGACGCCGTCCGCCGGACCGGTGTAGGCGTGGAAGTCCGTGTAGTTGAACACGACGTCGAACTGCGGCCCGCCGCGCAGGCGTTCGATCTCGGCGAGCGGGAACCGCCGGTGCGGGAGAACCGCCCGCTCCGCGGCGAAGACCGCGGCGACCAGATCGGGCCCGGGCGTCTCCGGCACCTCCACGGGGAGCGGCACCGTGTTCAGGAACAGGCCCACCATCTCGGTGCCGCCCGGGACTTCGGGCCGGCCGTGGCCGACCAGGCCGGTGATCAGGCGGGCGGTGCCGGTGAGGTCGGCCAGTGCCGCGCAGTGCGCCGCCAGGTAGACCGACTTCAGCGGCGCACCGAGCCCGGCCGCACTCCGCCGCAGCCGCTCGGCGAGTTCCGCCGGGACGTCCCGTTCCAGGGTCGCCGTCTCGACCGAGCCGTCGGGCTGCGGACCGGCCGGGAGCGTGGCGGGGAACCCGGCGAGCAGGCGCCGCCAGGCCTCCTGCTCCGCAGCGCTCGTGGCGCTCGCCCGCTCCAGCGCGACGTAGCCGCCGAACCCGGGTTCCGCGGCCGGTTCCGCCGGCTCCCGCCCGGCGAGCAACTCCGCGTAGCGCTCGCGGATCCCGGCCACCACGAGGGCCACGCTCCAGCCGTCGAGGATCAGGTGGTGGAACGAGACGCCGAGGTTGAACCGCGTCGCGTCCCGCAGGTGGACGCGGAACCGGACCGGCGGGGCCGCCAGGTCGAAGGGGCGGAGCTTCTCCTGCTCGACCCACTGCGCGATCGCCCGGTCCTGTCCGGCGCGGGCCAGTCCGGTGAGGTCCACGACCTCCACGGCGGCGTCGGCCCGCGGCAGGACGATCTGCAACGGCTCGCCGTACCGCTCCAGGTCGAAGCAGGAGCGCAGTTGGGGGTGGCGGGCCACCGTCGCGGCGATCGCCTGCCGGACCTGCCCGGCGCGGACCTCCGCGTCGGCCTCATCCGGTTCGGCCCCGCCGGAGCGGGCCTCGCCGGAGCTGGCCTCACCGGAGAACTCGTAGTCGAAGATGTCGTGGTAGACCGGCGAGTCCTCGTCCAGCAGCGAGTGGTAGATCATCCCCGACTGGAGCCTGGTGAGGGGCCACGCGTCGAGGGCGTCCACCGGCAGCAGGGCCCGGTCGGCCGGGCCGACGAGCCCGAAGGGCCCCGGGTCCGCCGCGGCGGCCGGCTCCTGCGGGTCCCGCTCCTCCAGCGCGGCGGCCAGTTCGGCCACCGTGGGCAGGGCGATCACGTCGCGCAGTTCCACGGCGTAACCGGCCTCGCGCAGCCGGGCCGCGACCCGCAGCGCGAGGATGGAGTCGCCGCCGAGCGCGAAGAACCGGTCGTCGGCGCCGACCTCGCCGACGCCGAGCACCTCGCGCCAGACCCGGGCCACCTCGTGCTGACGAGGTCCGGCGAGCGCGGCGGCGCTCCGGGCCGACGCGCCGGCGGCGACGGGGTCGGGCAGCGCGCGCCGGTCCAGCTTGCCGTTCGGAGTGGTGGGCAGGTCCGGCACGGCCACCAGGTACTGCGGGACGAGGAACTCCGGCAGCCGGCCGCGCAGCCGGGACCGCAGGTCCTCCGCGTCGAGCCCGTCGCCCGTGGGCACCACGTACGCGGCCAGCGCCTGGGCGGCGCCGGTGGTGTGCACGACGACGGTGGCGTCCTGCACGCCCGGCAGCTCGCGCAGCACCGCCGCGACCTCGTCCGGCTCGACGCGGAGTCCGCGCAGCTTGACCTGGTTGTCGATGCGCCCCAGGTACTGGATCCGGCCGTCCGGCAGGAAGCGGGCGAGGTCCCCGGTCCGGTACAGCCGGGCCCCGGGCTCCGTGCCGTACGGGTCGTCGAGGAACACCTTCGCCGACAGCTCGTCCCGGCGGTGGTAGCCGGCCGCGACGGCCACGCCGCCGATGCACAACTCGCCCGGCACGCCGACCGGTTGCAGCACCTGGTGGCGGTCCGTGACGTACAGCCGGACGTTCGCGATCGGTGTGCCGATGGGCACCACCTGGCCGGGGTAGTCGAGGGTGCACGCCCAGTGCGACACGTCGATGGCGGCCTCGGTCGGCCCGTAGAGGTTGTGCAGTTCGCAGTCCAGCGCCCCGGCGAACACCTCCAGCGTCCTGCGCGGCAGCGCCTCGCCGCTGCACACCACCCGCCGCAGGGAGCCGCAGTGCTCCGTCAGCTCCTCCGCCTCCAGGAAGACGTTGAGCATCGAGGGGACGAAGTGGACGGTGGTGACCCGGTGGTCGCGGATGACGCGCTTCAGGTACTCCGGGTCCCGGTGCCCGCCAGGTTCGGCGACGACGACGGCCGCGCCCACCATGAGCGGCCAGAAGAACTCCCAGACGGACACGTCGAAGCTGTAGGGCGTCTTCTGCAGGACCTTGTCCTCGCCGGTCAGGGCGAAGGCGTCCTGCATCCAGTGGAGCCGGTTGGCCAGCGAGTCGTGCCGGTTGATCACGCCCTTGGGCTGCCCGGTGGACCCGGAGGTGTAGATCATGTAGACGGGCGAGTCGGGACGGAGCGCGCGGACGGGGTCCGCGTCGTCCTCGGTGTCCAGGGCGGGGTCCGGCAGGACCAGCAGGGCGGCGCCGCCGGTGCCCGTCGCTTCGAGCGCGGCACGGTGGCGCTCCTGGGTGAGGATCAGCGGGAGGCCGGCGTCCTGGATCATGAACTCGATCCGGGCGGCCGGGTAGTCGGGGTCGATCGGCACGTACGCGCAACCCGCCTTGACGATCGCGAGCAGCGCGACGACCATCTCGACGGAGCGCTCCATGTAGACGCCGACGAACGGGCCGCGCGACACGCCGCCCGGCGCGTCGCCGAGCCCGGCGCGCAGCGCCCGCGCCACCTGGTTGGCCCTGCGGTTCAGCAGGTCGTAGGTGAGCAGCCGGTCGCCGTACTCGACCGCGACGGCGTCCGGGGTGCGGCGGACCTGCTCCTCGATCACGTCGACGACCGTGCCCGGCGGGTACGCCTTCGCGGTGTCGTTCCAGGTGTCGAGGATCAGGCGCTCCTCGTCCTCGCCGAGCATCGACGGAGCGCCGACCGGGGCGTCGACGGAGGTCGCGAGCGCCCTGAGCAGCCGCGCGTAGTTCCCCAGCAGCCGCTCGGCGGTCTCCGGGTCGAACAGGTCCGTGTTGAACTCCAGCTCGAACTCGTAACCGCCGTCCGTCCGGGCGATGTAGAGCATCAGGTCGAACTTGGCGGCGGTCCGGCGCACGGGGCGGTAGCGGGCCGTGGCCTCGGGACCGAGGTCCAGCTCCGGCTCCGGCCCGAGCAGGGTCAGCATGGTCTGGAAGACCGGGTTGTGGTTGACGGCCCGCTCGGCACCGAGGGCTTCCAGCACCTTGGGGTACGGGGCGTCGCCGTCGTCGAGCAGCCGGTCGGTCGCCTCCCGGGCCGCCTCCAGGAGGTCGCGGAACGGCGCCTCCCGGTCGACGGGCAGGGCGAGCGGCAGCGTGTTCACGAAGCAGCCGACCAGCGACAGGTCCGCCTCGGTCGGCCGGTTCAGGACCGTGGTGCCGATGGCGAACCCGTCCTGGCCGGTGTACCGGTTGAGCAGGGCCGCGTACGCCGCCAGGAAGACCGGGAAGGCCGTGGCCCGGCACTCGCGCCGGCCCGCCTCCAGCAGCGGCTCGACCTCGGTGAGCGGCACGGTGAGCGTACGGCTGCTGCCGCGGAAGGTCGGCCGGGCCTGTCTGGGGCGATCCAGCGGCATGCCGAGCAGGTCCGGGCTGTGCGCCAGCGAGTGCCGCCAGGCCTCGATCTGCTCGGCGTACTCGCCGCGCTCGAAGGCCGCCCTGCTGCTCCGCACGAAGTCGCGGAACGTGGCGGCCGGTCCGGGGCGCCGCACCGGGTTCCCCGACTCGGTGATCGCCCGGACGTCCTCGCCGACCTCCTCCAGGACGAGGCGCAGACTCCAGTCGTCGACCACGATGTGATGGGCCGTCAGTGCCAGCAGCCACCGGTCCTCGGGCAGGGCGACCAGGAGGGTGCGCAGCAGCGGAGCCGTGCCGAGGTCGAACGGCCGGTGGTGGTGGTCGGCCAGGAGGTGCTCCGCGCGGGCGTCGGCCTCGGCGGGCTCCAGCGTCCGCAGGTCGGTGAAGTCCAGCGTGTCCGGGACCGTTGCGAGGACCTCGGCGCGCGGCAGGCCGTCCGGGGCCGCGCGGAACCGGGTGCGGAGCGCCTCGTGCCGCTCGACGGCCGCCCGGACGGCGCCGCGTACGGCGGCCGGGTCGACCTTGCCCGCCAGCTCGAAGGCCAGGGATTCGTTGTACGCGGGTTCGTCGGGGCGGGCCAGGTGGTGGAACAGCCACAGGCTCTCCTGGGTGTAGGAGAGGGAACCGTCGTCTTGCGTGCTGGATATCAGGGTCATGACATTCCATCTGCCGCGAATGGACTGGTTTGTCTAACTCAAGACTGCGGGGTCGGCCGGCGGTCGAACGCCTGCCGAACAACTACCGAACGCCGCAAGGGTTTCAGGCCCGACGGCCACCCCGCCCCGTCGCACCCGCACCGCCCCGGGGCCGGCCCCGGACCCGGGTCCGGGCGCGACGGGGCAGCGGCCGGAGGGCGCCGCTCGGCGCCCCCGGCACGGGGCAGGACGCGGGAGTCAGGACGCGGAGGCCGACGGGGGCGTCCGGCCGTCACCGCCGGGCGGCGAGCCGCCCGGCCGTGCCTCGAACCACACCCCGGACCGCGCCTCGGGCTACGCCTCGAAGGGGTCCAGGACTTCGTCGAACTCGCCCAGCAGCCCGTCCAGCGTGGCCGGTCGCTCGGCCGCCGCCGGGGCGGGCTCGGTGACGATCTCGATACACTCGGCCGCCTTCCGGGCCAGCCGGACCGCCGCCTCGGCGCTCTCGGCCTGCACGATGACGTGCCCGCACCGGTCTTCCGACCAGCGCAACTCACTGACGACGGAACCTGGTTCGACACTCACGGCGGCCACGACCACACCGTCGAGCTCCCGCGCCCGGGCCAGCCCCGCCACGGAGACGACCGTCCCGGGCGCGGCCGTGAGGAAGCGGACCGCCGCAGCGCCCCGCGCCGGCCGCAGATCGGCCAGAGGGGCGGACGGTCCGGCCAGCCGGTACGTCGCCTCCTCCAGGTCCACGCCGTACACCAGGCGCACGAGGTCGTTGATGAAGTCCCCGCCCCGCCGGCAGTGCGACTCGACGATCCGCGGCCCCTCGGCCGTAAGGATCATCTCGGTGTGCGAGGGGCCGTCCTGGAGGCCGACCGCATCCAGCAGACGCACCGTCAGGTCCCTGATGGCGGAGAGCTGTTCGCCGTCGAAGGAAGCCGGCACGACGTGCCCGAGCTCGACGACCCCGCCCTCGGTGTCCTTAGCGGTCACCGCGACGACCGTGTGCCGACCCGCCTCCGAGAAGGCCTCGACACTCAACTCCGGTCCCACCAGGAGCTTCTCGACCAGGAAGTCCCCGATGCCGAACTCCTCGCACCAGGCCCACACCTCGTCGACCTCGTCGACCGAGCCGACCGGCCGCACCCCCAGGCTGCCCGAGCCCTTGGTCGGCTTCACCATCGCCGCACCGTGCGCCGCGACGAACTCCGCCAACTCCTCGCGGGTGGGATTGACCACGAACGGCACCGCCGCGATCCCCTGCTCGTTGAGCAGCGCGCGCATCACCGACTTGTCGTGCAGCAGACGCGTCGTGCGGGCGCCGTTCCCCGGCAGCCCCAGCAGGTCGACCAGGTGCCCGCCGACCAGCTGCGCCGCCTCCGTCTGCGTCACGACGCGGGTGAGGGGCTGCACCCCGTGCAGCGCCCGTGCCAGAGCGACGACGGTCGGCACGTGCTGATAATCCACCAACAACAATTGATCGCAATGCGGGACGACCGCCGGATCGAATTGCGAAGGCTTCTGCGCATAAACGACGTCGACATTCGCCGGCCCGGCTTTCCGGACAAGCCGAATGCTGTCTCCAATAACCAGAACTCGCGGTTTCGCCATTGAAACAGTCCCCCTACTGGCCATGAACAACCCGCCATTGCGCGATGGCGCACCTGTGCGCCGACCGTTCGCCCCCGGTCACCGCTCCCCCGGCTTCCGGCGCGACCAGTCGGCGTCGCACGCTGATACGTGTGTGAGGCTCTAACACCCGCCCGGCGCAGCGGGGAGCAGGCGGCCGGGACAACGTCCGGGTGCGCCGCGCAGCACACCGCCGAACCGTCCGTTCATTTCCGCCTCCCCCCGTGGACCGATCCCGGCAGATCCACGCCGGGCTGTGCAGGATTCGACGAGGCACCCCGGCTCGTTGTTCCGCAGAGCCGCCCCCGGGCACCCTCGACCGCTCGGTGCCTCGATCAGCATTCCGGTGAAACACCGGCCCGTCAAGGCCCTGCCGCCGCCTGGCGCAACTGTTCTCCCGCTATTGGCAGACAGCACCTCGGGGGTACACGGCTCTCTCCACACCCCTTCCGTCACTCGGCCCCGCCGGCGCCCCGGCGGCGGAACTCGGCCGGCCCGCAGCCGTGGTGCGCACGGAAGCGGCGGGTCAGGTGCGGGTGGTCGGTGAAGCCGGCGGCGGCCGCGATCTCGGCGAGCGGCAGCCGGGTCCGGCGGACCAGGTGGCCGGCGACGTCCAGCCGGACGGCGGCCAGTTCGGCCTGGAAGGTCGTCCCCGCCCGGGTGAAGGAACGCTGCAGGGTACGCGGCGCGACGCCCAGTGCGGCGGCCACGGCGGAGAGCCGCCAGTCCGCCGCCGGCTCTCCCGCGATCAGTTCCCGTGCCGCACCCGGCAGGCCGGTGGCGGACGCCCCGGCGGTGGAGGGCCGGGCGGGACCGGGCGGGCCGGCCCGCTCGTCCCACCGCAGCCGCCACCCCCGGACGGTGGGCGCCGGACCGGGCCGCCAGGGTGCGTCGGGTGCCAGGACGGCGCCGTCCGCGGCGAGCAGCGCCACCTCGACCGGGCGTCCGGTCACGGCCGCCACGGCGGCGGTGTGCACCGCGCAGACGAAGACGCTCTCGGCGGACACCGGATCACCCCCCAGGTAACGTCGGTGACCGACCGTCAGCTCTCCCGGCCGCAGCACCGTCCGGGTCCGGTGGCCGACGTGGAGCCAGAGCTCGACCGGACGGGCGCGGGCGATCAGCGCCGCCATGTCGTCCCCCGTCATCAGCGCGCGCAGCAGCGGATCCCGCGGCCGCTCGAAGAGCAGCCGCCCGGCGTCGGAGACCGCCTCCCGTCCGCAGCCGTACAGCGCACCCAGCAGTTCCCGGTGCACGCCCTCGGGCACCGGGGCACCGGCGGCGAGCAGCCGACGCACGGTCCGCCCGGCCGGCCCGAGCGGCCCGGACCCGTGCCGGAGCAGCGCGGCGAGCGCGGCGCCGGCCAGCTCCGGGTGGACGGTCCGCGCCATCTCCCGTACGGCGGTGGGCACGGCGCGATGCTACCGGCGGCTGCCGGGGCCCGCGGCGGTGGCGCACTGGTACAAGCCGGCGCCCGCACCCGGCCCCAGGCTGGCCGCCATGAACGTGAACGGAAAGCGCATCCTCGTCACCGGCGGCACCAGCGGGGTCGGCCTCGCCCTGACCGGGGCCCTCACCGCCGCCGGGGCGAGGGTGGTGACCTGCGGACGGCGGGCGGACCGGTCGGGGGCCGGCCTCGGGTCGTTCACCGCCGACCTCGCGGTGGCGGGCGAGGCGACGCGGGTGGTGGACCTCGCCGCCGGGTTCCTC
Organism: Kitasatospora sp. NPDC058406; assembly: GCF_042722765.1. Classification (NCBI taxonomy): domain Bacteria; kingdom Bacillati; phylum Actinomycetota; class Actinomycetes; order Kitasatosporales; family Streptomycetaceae; genus Kitasatospora; species Kitasatospora sp. NPDC058406. The sequence continues at coordinate 1,828 of NZ_JBHXKE010000246.1, read as the reverse complement.
GGCGGACTCGACGTCGTGGTGGCCAACGCGGGCGTGCAGCACCTGATCGACCTGACCCGGGGGCCGGACCTCGAGGTCCTGGCGCTCGCCGAGCAGGAGCTCGCGGTCAACCTGCGCTCGGTGGTCGAACTGGCCGCCGCGAGCTGGCCCCACCTCACCGGCCCCGCCGCCGGGAGCGCCGGAACCGCCGGAACCGCCGGGAGCGCAGGGGACCCGGGCCGTTCCGGGAGCGCCCGCAGGGGCGCCGCCCGCGGCGGCGGCCCGGGCCGCGAGACGGCCTTCGTCGCGGTGACCTCGGGCCTGGCCTACGCGCCCAAGAAGTCGGCACCGGTCTACTGCGCGACCAAGGCCGCCGTGCACACCCTGCTCCGGTCGCTGCGCTACCGGGCCGAGGACGAGACCCCGTGGCTCCGGGTCCAGGAGGTGGTGCTGCCCCTGGTGGACACGCCGATGACGGCCGGCCGCGAGGGCGCCGCCCGCAAGATCCCGCCGGCCGCGGCCGCCCGGGCCGTCGTCCGCGGGCTGGAGCGCGGCCGGCCGGTGATCGCGGTCGGCGTCTCACGGACGCTGCTCGCACTGCTGCGGGTCCACCCGGGGACGGCCTACCGGATCCTGCGGAACAGCTGAGGCGAACGCGCCGCCTCGCCCGGCCCGGCGGCGCCGCGGTTCAGCGCTTGACGGCCACGCCCCCGTACATCGCGATGCTCGCGTCCCGCACCGGCGCGGCGTCCGGGTCCGGGTTCCAGTGGTGGACCAGCGTGACCCCGGGGTCGAGCAGGTCGTAGCCGTCGAAGAACGCGAGGGTCTCGGCCTTGTCCCGGATCTGGAGCGGGATGCCCCGGGCGTTGTACTCGCGACCGACGCCGCCGACGCCGACCGGGTCGGTGTCGCCGGTGAAGACGGTCAGGGCGAGGAAGCTGCCGGGGGCGAGCCGGTCCATCAGCCGGCGGACGATGCCCTGCGGGTCGTCCCCGTCCAGCACGAAGTGCACGATCGCGATCAGCGAGAGCGCCACCGGCCGGGAGAGGTCGAGCACCTCGCGCAGGCGCGGCGAGTCCAGGATCGAGTCGACGTCGCGCAGGTCGGCGTCCAGGTAGGCGGTGCGGCCCTCCGGGGTGCTGGACATCAGGGCGCGCGCGTGGGTCAGCACGATCGGGTCGTTGTCGACGTAGACGACCCGCGCATCCGGCGCGACGCCCTGGGCGATCTCGTGCACGTTGGGCGAGGTGGGGATGCCCGTCCCGATGTCCAGGAACTGCCGCACGCCGTGCTTCTCCGCCAGGTGGCGGACGACGCGCTCCATGAAGGTGCGGGTCGTCCGCATCGAGACCGGGAGGGCCGGCCAGGCCTTGACGGAGGCGTGGGCGGCGACCCGGTCGGGCTCGAAGTTGGTCTTGCCGCCGATGAGGTAGTCGTAGACCCGCGCCGAGTGCGGGACGTCCATCCGCAGGTCGACGCCCGTCCACCCGGTCTGTTCCCCGCCCCGGTCCCCCGATACCCAGTCAGCGCGCGACATCCTCGCCCTCCCCTTCGACCCCGTTGTCGTTTCCGTGTCACCCGTGCCCGGCCCCGGCGATCAGCCGGGCGGCGGACCCATGGTGCGCATGGTAACCGTAATCCGCAGGTGGTGGCCGCGAGTTCCGGGCCCCGGGGCGGGCCCCCGGGCGGCCCCTCGGACGGGCCGCCGAGCGGCCTCCGGCCCGCTTCTGCGGCCACGTCGGCCCCCTGCGCCGCACCGACCCCACCCCCCCCCCCCCCCCCCCCCCCCCCCCCCCCCCCAAGCGTCCCCGATAGCAGCCCCCCCCGGGCCCGGGGGCGGCCCCCCCCC
>NZ_JBHXKE010000245.1:0-13255 GCF_042722765.1 Kitasatospora sp. NPDC058406 | reverse complement strand
TGCACCGGGCGGCCAGGATTTCGCGGGCGGCGCCGGCCACCAGTTCTCGCAGTTCGGCGGGCACATTGGGCGCGTCTCATGAGGTTTGAGGGGGGTGTAGTTCAGATTGCACCGGTGATCGTCACCGGCCGCAGGGCGAGCCGGGGCCATCCATTGACCCAGGCTCAGAAGGAGGCGAACCGGCTGGTCAGCCGCGAGCGAGCGGCCAACGAGCACGGCTTCGCCGACCTGAAGACCTGGCGGATCCTCACCAAGGTCCGCATGAACGCCCGGCACGGGACCGCGCTCCTGCGCGCCATGCTCGTGCTGACGAACGCCGAGATCGCCTGCTGACGGACAATCACTCAGTCACGATCAAGCCCGCGACCGGCCCGAGCACCCCGCCCCCGCACCACACCAGCTCCCTTGACCTGCAGACTTCAGGATGGAATGGCTCACTGTTCCTGAGGGTTTCTCAGCCGGTCTCGGTGGCCACCATCTTTTCTCGCCTTCACCTGTTCCGTCCGCGGGAGTGGGGGCGTGGTGTGGGGCGGGTTTCCGCTTGGTGGTCCAGGCGCACCACGTCGAGGGTGCATGTGGCGGCGCCGGGAGCCGGCCTGGCCGACGGATGGACCGGCCCCCGGATCGGCGCGGTGGCCAACTCCTGAGCACGCTGCCGAACGGTCACCTCCTCAGTAGGGGCAATCGGACGGTGAACTGCGCACCGCCTTCCCGCGCCTTCCCGACCGTCACCGTCCCCCCGTTGCGTCGCGTGGCTTGCCTGACCAGCGCGAGCCCCAGCCCCCGCCCGGCCCCGGGCCCTTCGCCGGGTGCCGGCGCCACGGGCAACTTGGTGCTCCAGCCGCGTCGGAAGATCTCCTCGACCGCGGTCGTGTCGATCCCCGGCCCAGTGTCGCAGACTCTGACCAGTAGCTCCGCAGTGTCGGCGCGGACGGTGACCGCCACCTGTGGACGGCGAACCGGGAGAAGGCCGTCGCCGCCGCGGCCGAAGGGGTGCGCTTGCGGCTCCCGGCAGGCGGCGCCTTGAATGGCGGCGTCCAGAGCATTGTCGATGAGGTTGCCGATCACGGTCACCAAGTCCCCCGCCGGCACCGAGTCTCTGGGCAGGGCTCCCTCTCCGACCCGGCTGTCCGGCGCCAGGACGAACTCCACTCCGAGCTCATCGGCCTGAGCCGCCTTGCTCAGGAGCAGCGCAGTCAGAACGGGCTCGGCAATCGCCCCGACGATCTGGTCAGTGAGATCCTGCGTCAGGGCCAGCCCGACCGTGGCGAATCGCAGCGCTTCTTCGGCGCGGCCGAGTTCGATCAGCGAGACCACGGTGTGCATCCGGTTCGCCGCCTCGTGTGCCTGGGAGCGAAGGGCTTCGGCGAAGCCGCGCACGGAATGGAGTTCACGGGACAACAGTTGCAGTTCGGTGTGGTCGCGGAGGGTCACCACCGTGTCGCGCCGGCCGTCGCTGAGAACCGGCGCGGTGTTGACGACGAGGACCCGTTCTCCGGTCAGGTGGATCTCGTCGACTCGCCGCTGCGCGACCGACAGCGCGTCGGTGAGGGGGACCGGCAGGCCGAGTTCGTCGATCCGGCGGCCGATCACCCCTTCCGGGTGGGGCTCGGGGCCTAGCCCGAGCAGTTGCCGGCCGCTGTCGTTGATCAGTGTGATGCGTCGCTTGGCGTCCAGCATCAGTAGCCCCTCCCTCAGGGCGTGCAGGGTTGCCTGGTGGTAGGCATACAGCTGGCTCAGTTCGGAGGCGGGCATGCCGTGGGTCTGGCGACGCAGTCGAACGCTGATGACGGACATGGTCAGGCCACACAGGGCCAGGACTGCGAGCGCCATTGCGAACAGCGACACCAGTTGTTGCCGAACCTGCTCGTTGATCCTCTTCACCGTGATCCCGGCACTGACCAGGCCGACGATCTTCTCGCGGTCGAAGATCGGCATGACAACGCGCACCGAGGGCCCGAAGGATCCGGAGTGGATCTCGTAGGAGGGGTTGCCCTTCTGCGCGGATTCGATGTGTCCGGAGAACCTTCCTCCGATGAGACGGGGATCGGGATGGGTCCACCGGATTCCCTGGGGATTCATGATCGTGACAAATGCGACCCCTGTGTTCTTGCGGACCTGTTCCGCGTAGGGCTGAAGCAACGCGGTCGGATCGTTGGAGCGGATGGCTTCGCGCACCGAAGGGGCCGCGGCCACCGAGCCGGCGGTGCCGGTCGTTTGCCGTCGGGCCGCGTCCTCGGCCTGGCTGCCTGCGTTGACGTACGCGAATACCATGCAGAGGCCCACGGCGATGATCAGTAGGCCCGCCTGCAGCGCGAAGAGCTGGCCGGCGAGGCTCCGGGGGCGCGGCAGGTGGATGCCGGTGGCGGCCCCCGCGCCAGTCCGTGTCTGCAAGGACGTTCCCTTCTGAAGTCTGACGCGGGCGCGGCGTCCCCCTGAGTTGCCCGTGGGCCACGGAGCGTACGACCGGGCGGACGCATCGAAGCCGAGATAAGGTGACGTCCATCCGCTCTTCGCGCGAGGCCGATAGCTGGGCCGGGGCGGACGGTGCGGCGGACGCCTCGATCTCCTCCACCTCGGCCACCGGCGGCACGGAGAGGTCCAGCAGCGAGGCCGCCTCGTCGCTCAATCCGAACTCCGGGTTGCGGCGGGCTCTGCGCTTGTCATGGACGATCGCGACTTCTGTCGCGATGAAGTACAGCGCCCAGATCGGTGCGGCCAGTGCCAGCATGCTCAAAGGGTCGGCGCTGGGGGTGGCGAAGGCCGCGAAGACAGCGATGCCCAACACCATGCCGCGCCACCAGCCGAGGAGCCGTCTACCGCTGACGACGCCGACCAGGTCGAGCATCACCAGCAGCAGCGGGAACTCGAAGGCCAGACCGAAGACCAGGATCAGCCGGGTGGCGATGTCGAAGTAGTCCTCGGGCGGCAGGATCGGGGTGGTGCCGCTGAGCGTGAACGAGATCAGCACCTGCACCGTCATCGGCAGCAGCATCATGGCCAGGGCGGCACCGGCCACGAACAGTGGCGCTCCCACCACCATGAAGATGACCGTGTACTTGCGTTCGTGCTTGTGCGGTCCCGGCGCCACGAAAGCCCCCAACTGGTAGAGCCAGACGGGCACCGTCGCCAGCACGCCGGCGGTGAGCGCGACCTTCAGCATCCAGGTGAAGCCTGCAGTCAGACCGATGTTGGACACTAGGGCGCAGCGGCCCTCCGAGGAGACGATGATCTTAGGAGTGCACTGCGGCAGTGGCCGGAGCAGGAACTCCTCGATCTGCCGGTGGAAGATCAGCGCGCCGGTCGTGAGCACCATGATCGCCAGGATTGACTTGACCACGCGGTTGCGCAGTTCCCGCAGGTGTCCGGCGAGGGCCATCCGCCCCTCGGGGTCCTTGGGCGCGTTCTTCATCGCCCTGGAGAGCGTTCTCAACCCCGGTCCTCCACTCGTGAGTGAGCGCCCACTGGTCGGCAGCACGCGGTGGCCGAGGTCGGCCGGCGTTCTGCGTGCCGGCGGTTGGCTCGCCGTTGCTGCTCCCGAGACGGGCAGGACGGTCCTCGGCGGTGGGCGGGGGCCGTACCGTGGGCCGGCCCCGTCGACGGCGCCGCGGCCGACGTTCATCGCGGTGGTCCGGCTCGTGAGGACCGGCGTCGTCCAGCCGAACGGACGCGTCGGAACAGACAGCCACTGGGCGGTGAGCGGTGAGCGGAATAGTAACGCGGCGCGGCCTCCGTGCGGCAGCCCCGTGGACGGCCAAACTGAGCTTTGCTCCGCGATGTGGTCTCCAACGCTTCGAGCACGCCACCCAGCCGCACTGCTCGGCCCCTCCCCGGTGCAGGACACCTCCTCAAACGTGGAGCCAGTACATGCGCACATCCGACAACTCTTCCGCCCTGCGGCCGGCCGCCTATCTGTGCGGTCCCCCGCAGAACCCGACAGCTGCCGGGGACCGCGAGGCACTGACACGCTTCGCCGCCCGCCTGGGCCTGCCCGCCCCGGTGTCCTACCTCGACCGCGCCCGCCCGTCCTCCTCGTGGGGTCACCGGACCCGCCCCCGGTTCGAGGAACTCGTCCTCGCCGTGATCGACGGCACGCATCGCCTCCTTCTGATACCGGGCCCCTGGGTCCTCTCCAGCGACCAAGACGGCATCCGCCTGTCGATCCGAGTCCTCACCGCAGCCGGATGCACCCGAATCCTGATGCCACCACGACACGCCAAACCCGTGGGGCGACACAACCCGTCGACATCCGGCGGCCGCACCCCGCTCGTACCGGCCCGCGAACGTCCTCTCCCCTGACCGTCCCCGCTACCGTTTTCGTGGCCCCGCAACGGGGTTCCCGGCCTCCCGGCCCGGCATGACTTGCGCCCCTTGTCGATCATGATCGAAAAGGTGGTGTCACCGGGCTCGGGAGGCGTTGGCAGACCGCTGACGAGGGGCTTGAGCGCCGAACCCATGCCCGGGTGAGGCAGGCTCTCCGTAACGTGGATGCCGGCACGCCGATGCCGCAGGGCCGGGAGGACGAGTCCTGGGGAGGGGCAGTTGACCAGCACCGACGGCATAGATCTCTATCTCGGCCTGGACGTCGGCAAGGGCGAGCATCACGCGACCGCGCTCACCCCGGCCGGCAAGAAGGTCTTTGACAAGGCACTGCCCAACAGCGAGCCCAGGCTCCGTGAGCTTTTCACGAAACTGCAGGCCAAGCACGGGACCGTACTCGTGGTGGTTGACCAGCCGGCCACCGTCGGCGCCCTGCCGCTGGCCGTCGCCCGCGCCAGCGGCTGCCGCATCGCCTACCTGCCCGGCCTGACCATGCGCCGCATCGCCGACCTCTATCCCGGCGAGGCGAAGACCGATGCCCGCGACGCGCACGTCATCGCGGACGCCGCCCGCACCATGCCACACACCCTGCGCGACCTGGTGCCGAGCGACGAGACCGTCGCCGAGCTGGAGATGATCGCCGGATTCGACGACGACCTCGCGGGCGAATCGACCAGGATCCAAAACCGCTTGCGCGGCCTGCTCACCCAGATCCACCCGTCCCTCGAACGCGTCCTGGGCCCACGACTCGACCACCCCGCGGTCCTCGCCCTGCTCGAACGCCACGGCTCCCCGGCCCAGTCGAGGAAGGCCGGCCGGCGTCGACTGGTCGCACTGCTGCCGCCCAAGGCCCCGCGGATGGCCGAGCGGCTCGTCGAGGACATCTTCACCGCCCTCGACGAGCAGACCGTCGTCGTCCCCGGCACCCAGGCCGCCGCACTGATCGTCCCCAGCCTCGCCACCTCACTCACGGCAGTCCTCGACCAGCGCAAACTCCTCGCCGCGAGGATCGAGGAACTGCTGGAGGCCCACCCTCTTTCCCCGGTCCTGATCCTCATCGACGTCGGCGACGCAAGCGCCTTCCCGACCGCCGGCCACCTCGCGGCATACGCGGGTCTGGCGCCCGTCACCCGCGCCTCCGGCTCCTCGATCCGCGGCGAACACCCCTCCCGTCGGGGCAACAAACAGCTCAAACGAGCCTTCTACCTCGCCGCGTTCGCATCCCTGTCCCAACCCGAGTCACGGGCCTACTACGACCGGAAACGACGCGAAGGCAAACACCACGTCGCTGCCCTCGTCGCACTCACCCGACGCCGCATCGACGTCCTCTTCGCCATGCTCCGAGACGGCACCCTCTACCAGCCACCGACCGCCGCTACCGGTTGACGAAGACCATAGGGGCACCTTTTCGCGAAACGACGCAGGGGCCCCCTCCACGTCAGCCGTCACGGGTCGCCAGGAGAAATGGCCGGGTGCCCTGTTGAGCCCGACGAGGGTGACAGTCAGTCCCGTACCGTCGGTGCCGCGCTCCTCGATCGCGGGTGTGGCGCCACCTCATTGAGGGGTTGGCCCAGCGCCGACCTCACACCGATAGCTCCATGGCAGAAGGCAGTCGAGTGACTGCCCAAGGGCGTGGTGCGCTGCTCGGCCGGGGCTTCAGGCGAAACACTCGTGGCGCCCGCTGGTGGACCACGGCAGCGATTGACGGCTCCTTGTCCGACTGGCGACAGGCACGTCCCCTGTCACCGCGTCAGCGCCGCCACCTCGGAGGGTGATCGTGGCCTCCGATCCGTTCACCGCCGCCCATCCGACGATGCACCTCTTTTGCAGTCGGGTGAGTGGGGTAGGGCCGGGAGTGCTCGTTCCGGAGGGCCGTGGCCCCACGCGGTGTCGGTACCCTCAGCCGAGCTTCTGCTCCATCGCGCGGAGCTTGCGCTCCAACGCGTCCAGTTTCGGCAGTGACAGGGTGTCTTCATCGATGGTCAGGTCGACGGCGGCGGTCTGCTCAGGGCCGTCCTTGCCGCGCCCGCCCCGAGAGGCCGCGGGGGCGGCTGCCGACCGGGCCAGCTCGAGGGCGGAACGGACGGCGGCGGCACTCGGCAGGCTGCGCGGGCGGTCGGGCTCGGCGGCCGACTCGGGTTCCGGACTGTTCTGGGGGTCCGCGGAGGTGGCGGCGACGGCGAGTGCAGCAGTGCGGTTGCCGCGGGTGCGGGAGAACGGTCCGCTCCGGCGGGCGATGGCCTTCAGTTCTGCGCGTTCGCGGCGATCGGCGTCGCGGGTCCGCACTCTGGCCTCCCTCTTGGCCTGGCGCTCCTCCCGGACCTCTTCCACCGCGTCGTCCAGGCTGCGAGCGTTCTCCAGCAGCATCAGCGACCAGGCGGCGAACGTCTCGCGGGGCGCTCGCAGCCAGCGCACGATGCGGATCTGCGGCAGCGGGCGCGGCACCAGGCCCTGCTCGCGCAGCGCGGCCCGGCGGGTCTGCTTGAGCGCCCGGTCGAACAGGACCGCGGCCGAGACGGACATGCCGGAGAAGAACTGCGGGGCGCCGTCGTGAGACGCTCCGCGCGGCGCGTGCACCCAGTTGAACCAGGCCGAGGCGACGGCGAACACCCAGACCAGAAGCCGGGATCCGAACGCCGCGTCACCGTGGCTGGCCTCGCGCACTGCGAGCACAGAGCAGAACATCGCCGCGCCGTCCAGTCCGAACGGCACCAGGTACTCCCAGCCGCCCGACAGGCCCAGGTTCTCCGTACCGAAGCCCACCAGGCCGTGGAACGACAGCGCGGCCGCCACACCCGCGCAGCAGAACAGCAGCGCGTAGGAGGAGATCCCGAACACCATCTCGCGGCGCCGGCGCCGCTCCTCCCCGCGTTCCCAAACATCGGCCGCCTCACCAGAACGGTCGGCCCTGCGGTTCCGATAACGCAGGAACAATACCAAGGTGAGCACGGACACCACGACCGCGCCGACGGCGACGGCCCAGGAAAGCTGTATCGGAGTCAGGTTCATGACGGATCGGGCCTCACTGTGGTGAGTGGAGGGGCAGGAGCGGTCGGATCATCTGGGACAGCATCGCCCCGACGCTGGGACGACGAACGAACACCGTGGCGCCATAGAGAACTTCACGGCCCCGATGGTGGCGAAGCAGGGTGGCCGGGAACTCCGGTCGGGTCGGCAGTGCCGGCCGCAGTATCGGTGGGACCGGGCTGCGGTGACCCCACCGGGGGCGACGACACTGGGGCCGGGGTTGGCGGGGTCGTGCCGGACGGACGGCTGGAGGCCCGGGTAGAGGGCTGGCGGGACAGCGGACCGGACGGCCCGGAGGTGGGTGCGGCGCTCGGCGAGGGCGGGGTCCCCCGGCCGGGCGCAGCCGACAACGACGATGCCGCGGCGGACTGGGTATCAGGTGGGGACTGTCCCGGGCTGGCCGACGTCGGCAGGACGGCGGCGGGCCGCGAGCCGGTGGGCGACCCGGGCACAGCGGGTGCAGTCGGCGAAGACGGTTTCGCGGCAGGCCGGACAACGGGTGAGGCATGTACCAGGCCGGCCGGGGACGGGAGGACGGAGGGGGACAGCAAGCCGGTGGGCGTCGCGGTCGGTGAAGGGTCGGCCGGTGGGCTCGGCGCGGTCGAGGGCGCCAGTGCGGGTCGGGTGTCGGCCGGCGGGAGGTCCTGGGCGGCCGTGTCCGATGTAGGCCCGGCCGTTCCGGCCGGAACGTCCCGGGGAGTGAGGGCCAGGCCCGCGGCGGCGGCAGTCACCGCGGCAGCCGCCGCCCAGAACACCGCCCGACGGTGCAGCAGTCTTCGCCCGGCACCGCCAACGCTGCCCGGGCGCCCCGGCGGTCCCGCCTCCCAGTCTGCCACTGCAGCCGAGAGCGGCACCGGCTCCTCGCGGTTCTGCGCCGTTCGCAGGTGCGGACCCTCATCGGCGGTGAGCACCACGACTCGCCCGGCGACGCCCGGTTCGCCGGTGCCGCCGGGAGCCTGGCCGGCCGTGGTGACCGCGCAGATGCCACAAGCAGGGTCGCCCCCGGTGGCGAACGCGGAGCGGCCGGAGCCCGCCGACCGGGTGCCGTCCTCGTCCAGGAGCTCGGCCAGGCGGGGGCAGGTGCGATCGGCAACCAGCGTCACGTTGGCACAGAGGTACTCGTCGAACCGGTTGCGGTAGGCCTCGGCCCGCTCGGCGTTCTCGGTGGTGCGGCTGGCCCAAGGCGGCGGATCCGCGCTCGCGGCCGAGTCCAGTACCGCCTGCAGCACTGCCCGGCGGCACGCTTTGGGCGCGGCCAGCACGGCCCGCAGCACGGTGGCCTCCTTGTGGGTGTACACGGCGGTGGGTTCGAACGGCTGTCGTTCCCCAGGCGGCCCGGCGACGACGGTCGAGGCCCGGCTCTCTTCGCCGGGAACGGTGGCCTGCCGTACGGCCGCCCACCGCTCCAGCCCGGCGAGGAAGGACACCCAGGCGTCCACGTGACGAACGCCGCCGACGACGGCCCGCCAAGCCTCGGCGGGCATCCCTGCGTACGGGCTCTCGGGGCCGTCCGTGCCCGGCGCGGGCCTCGATAGGAGGACTGGCGGCGCCGCTCCACGTCGCGTGGGGCGCTCACCGTCGCGGTTCGGGACAGCGACGGCGTCCACGGCGGTACGTAGGCCGTCCCCGTCACCGGAGATGGCGTCGGGGACGGAAGCGGGATCAGGCTCTCCCACGGTTCTCCTTGGGCGTGAGGATGGTGCGTGTCCTGGACACCGGACCGGCATCGGGGACACGTGAGGGGAGAGCACTGGACGGCAGCCCCGTCCCGGGGCTTCGCCAATCCGTTACCGACGCGTGCCTCCAGGGCAGAGCGGAGCTGGGGTCATGGCCGGAGACCTCGTCGCCGGTCACGCAGGAGGAGGCGTACCCGGCGTCCAGGGCCGCTTCGATCATTCGCAAGGTCAGACGGGCGGGGCTTGGTGGCGAACTCGACCTGCTCGGAACGCCGGAGCCCGACCGGCGCTCGGGAGCGCGGCACCAGGTGCGCCCGGGGAGGTAGAGCCGACGGCCAGTCCCCGCGACGGCGCGTAAGCGAGGAACATCCACCACGACAAAGACATCGGGGATCGCCTGGCTGCCGGTGCCCGGCCTGCGTCAACCGCTCCACGAACACGCGTAGGCGTCGACCAGGGTCTTCACCGGCCCGTCTGCGCAGAGCACCGCCTCGGTGGGCCCGGAGAGCACGTCCTGGCGCGCGACAGAAAGCCACACCCGACACCCCTGGGTGAGCCAACCCTACGAATGGCCGAACCAACCCGATCAACAAGGTAGGGACGGCTGACCGACATCACGAGTTCAAGTTCAGTAGCAGGAACTCGAAAGCCAGGCCGAAGAGGAGGACCAGGCGGGTGGCGATGTAGGAATAGTCGTCCGGCGGCAGGATCGGTCTGGTGTTGTCCGGGGGGAACCCCATCAGCATCTGGACCGTCGTCGGCAGCGGAGGCGCAGCCTGGTTGGCGCCCGTCCAGGAACAGCTGGCGCCGCAGGCCACAGGATCCGGGTGTGCTTGCGTTCGTGTGGGCGCTGGTCGGGCGCGATGGAGGTTCAGAGACGCAGCGGCTTCGGCGGGCAGTCTTCGATCCTCCTATGGAGGACCAGCGCGACGAGCGTGGACACGCGGCAGGACCGACCTCACGGTGCGGTTGCACGGTTGCCGCCGACGGTCTGCGAAGGCCATCCGCCCCTCGGGCCCGTTGGGTGCCTTCGAGGCCTTGGAGAGCTGGCTCACCCGGCCTGCGTGTGGATCTCCGCAGGGTGGGGAGTTGAGCGCGGCGATTGGGGTCCTCGGGCGCGGAGCGGGGCGCCTCAGATTCGGGGTGGCCTGACGTCATGTCTGGCCGAGTACGTACTGCAGTAGCGGACTGGCAGCCGGCTGGGCGGGCAGGGGGCTGGGGCCGGCGTCGCGCGGGTACCAGGCGGCGTAATCCTTGTCGTGCCACACCCGTCCAACCGGTCCCGCACCTACATCGTTGTCGTCCCGCCCCAGGTCCGCCCCGTTCAGTAGCCAGATTGCCGCCTGCTCGCGTCCGGCCCCAGCGCCGGTTGGTTCTCCTCCAGCGCCGATTCGCCATTCAAGTTGTCTCCCGAGTCCGTGGCTGCTCCCCGGGGCGCCGTTGTCCCGGATTCATTCCACGCGCTTACTTGATGGAGAGTCAGATTGATGGTTGGTCGGACTGTGATCTTCCTTGCCGCCGGGTGCTGTGCGGGGGGCATTCATCGTCACTCTCGAAACCGTGACGGGCCCTGGATTCAAGGGCGGGGGGCGTTTCTGCCCGTTGGCAAAGGGCTTCAGGGGGCCGGTAGTCGCTTCTCCTGCGCAGGTATGTGCGCAGACACAGATAGTGACGGTGATGCAACGTCATGAACTGTGCGTTGCCGGTGTGTTGACGTTTGAGTGATGGCAAGTCAGACTAACCCCCAATCTGTTCATTCCCGTGCGATAGTGTCGCTTTCTGTTCGGCTTTGGGTGGGGTCTCTCCTGCTGGGCTTGAGTGCGAGATCGCGCGGATGGCATCAAGGAATCCTGTATGAGAAGAGTGGGATCCGTTTTCGTGGCCCTGCCGGGCCTGCTTCTGGCTGTGGTCGCTGGGCTGCCGGCGGCTCAGGCCGCACCGGTGACTGCCCATTCGGGCGCCCAGTTCCCGGACACCGTCGGCGCGGGGGTGCAGGCGCACGGCGGCGGTGTGATCAAGGTGGGCGACTACTACTACTGGTTCGGTGAGGACCGCGGCGAGGACAACAAGTTCCGCTACGTGTCGGCCTACCGGTCCAAGGACCTGAAGAGCTGGGAGCCCCGGGGGCACGTCCTCACCCAGGAGTCCGCGCCGGAGCTGGGAACCGCGCTGATCGAGCGGCCGAAGGTCCTCTACAACGAGAAGACCAAGCAGTTCGTGATGTGGATGCACAAGGAGGCCGACGACAGTTACGGCGAGGCCCGCGCGGCGGTGGCGGTCTCGTCTGCGGTGGACGGCCCCTACCAGTGGAAGGGCTCGTTCCGCCCGAAGGACGCCAAGGGCGCCGAGTACATGTCGCGCGACATCACCGTGTTCGAGGACAAGGCGGCGGGCAAGGCCTACATGATCTCCTCCGCGAACAACAACGCCGATCTGATGGTCTATGAACTCACCGACGACTACACGCAGGTGAAGGACGTCGCCGCGAACCCGTGGCCGGGGCAGCACCGCGAGTCGCCCGCGCTGTTCAAGCGCGGGGACGTCTACTTCATGCTCACCTCCGGGACCAGCTACTGGGACCCGAACCAGCAGAAGTACGCCACCGCGCCGAGCCCCACCGGGCCGTGGACGGAGATGAAGGACGTCGGTAACAGCAACGGCCACCAGTCGCAGACGGCCTTCGTGCTGCCGGTCGAAGGCAGCGATACCACCTCCTACCTCTACCTGGGCGACCGCTGGGCGGGTGTGGGGCCCAACCCGAAGCGGGTCAACGACTCCACCTACGTCTGGCTCCCGCTGCAGTTCCCGACCGCCACGAGCATGACCCTCCCCTGGTACCCCGAAGTCTCGATCGACACGGCGACCGGCCGGGCCGCAGGAGGCGGAACGGACCCGCTCAACACGATCACTTCCAAGAGCAGCCGCCTGTGCGCGGGTGTGCCCGACAGCCTCTCCAGCAACAACGCACCGGTGGTCCAGGGAGCCTGCGACGGTGGTCTGAACAACCTGTGGCGGTTCACCGACAGCAGCAGCGGATACGTTCGTGTACTGGCCCAGCACAGCGGCAAGTGCCTCGACGTGGCGGACAACTCGACCGCGAACGGGGCCGAGGTCAGGCAGTACGACTGCGGCTGGGGCGAGAACCAGCGCTGGCGCTTCGAGAACCTCGCCGCCGGTTACGTCCGCATCATCGCAAAGCACAGCAACAAGTGCCTCGACCTCCAGAACGGGTCCGGGGCAACAGGCGCCAAGCTCATCCAGTCAGACTGCAACGACAGCGCCGGCCAGGCGTGGAAGGTCGCCGCCACGGCTTCGACGGCCCCGGCGCACTCGGCGGACTCGCCTGGCGGCGATGCCCCGGGCAACGCGGACCATTGAGCTCGACGCCGGCGGTAACTTTGGTGGTCTCCGGCTGAGCTTGATTGGCCCAACAGGCCACTTGACCTGCTGATCTGCGGTTCCGCCCGCAAGCGACGCATTGGATCTCTCGTCGCGCTTTCGGGTTGAGTTCTGCTGTCGCGCGTCAGACTTTGTGGCAGGGCTTGTTTCTTGCGGGTCCTGCCCTGTGAAGGAGTCTGATCGATCATGGTGAGGCCGCCGGTGTTGCCGCCGGAGAAGAAGGTCCGGATCGTGCTGTCGATCCTGGCCGGTGAGATGACCGTTGCCGAGGCCGCGCGGCGGGTGAAGGTGTCCGAGCAGTCGATCGGGAACTGGAAGCCAATTTTATATCAAATACCTTAAGAGTGTTCGATATGCCGGGCGCCGAGGCGGAGACAATGCCGGCCGAGCTCCCCCGCATACCCGGTGGCCCCATGCCGGGTGCCCCCCCCCACGGCCCGGTGCACCCACCCTGTAGAGCTCGCCTGTCAGCGACCGTTCTCCCCGCCACCGATCGCTCCCCGCCGCACCGACGGGAAGGCCCGTGTCGCCTCACCTCTCAACCAGGCCCGTAATCCACTCGCCCGAAAGGACCACCACACCGCGGTCGCACCGCACCTGGCGCGCCAGCGCGCAGCGCCGTGATCAGCACGATGCAGTCCCACTCGCGGCCCTGTCCAGGTCCGTTCCCATCCCGTGGTGCGGCGGCCCGGCGCCCTGCTTTCGGCTTCGACCCTCGGGCCGGCAGGGGCTCATGGCGTCACAAGCGGGTCAAATCACTGCAGACGGTCAGAGGACCACGATGCCCCACCCCTCATTCCTCGCAGGAGCCGACAGGCACACCCCCTTACCGG
>NZ_JBHXKE010000244.1:0-13361 GCF_042722765.1 Kitasatospora sp. NPDC058406 | reverse complement strand
GTCGTGCACGACGAAGGCGGCCGGATCCCCTGCGCGGGAAGTCGGCCGGGCCGACTTCCCGCGCAGGCAGGACAGCGGCGACCTCAGGCGGCCTGTTCGTCCAGCTCGGCGAGGAAGTCCAGGGCCACGGCCCACGCCCGCTCCGCCGCTTCGGCGTCGTAGTCGGCCAGGTCGGGGTCGGTGAAGACGTGCCCCGCGCCCCGGTAGCGGTGGATCTCCACGTCGGCGCCGGCCTTGCGCATGCCCAGGTACCAGGCGTTCAGCCAGTCCTCGGGCTCGAACGGGTCGGGCTCGGCGATGTGCAGCTGGACCGGGATCGAGGTGGCCGCGTCCTCGCGGATGTCGGACGTGCCGTGCAGGAGCAGCAGGCCGAGGGCCTTCTCGTCGGCGAGCGCGAGGTTCTGGGCGAGCGAGCCGCCGAGCGAGAAGCCCGCGTAGACGAGCGGCGCCCCGGAGCCCAGCAGCGGGGCGGCGGCTCCGACGGCCAGCCGCAGCAGCTCGTCGCTGCCGACCTCCTCCTTGTATGCCATGCCCTCCTCGACGTCGTCGAAGGTCCGTCCCTCGAAGAGGTCGGGGGTGTACACGGTGTGCCCGGCGGCGCGCAGCCGGTCGGCGGCGGCGTGGACGGCGGGGCGCAGGCCGTACACGGAGTGGAGGAGCAGGATCTGTGCCACGGGCGGGACTTCCTTGCGACAGGGGGCCGGAACAGCCTCCCATCATCGCGCATGGCCGCCGGGTGGCCGAGCGCACCCGCCACGATGGCGGGACGCCACACCTCGGTGAAGCAGCGACGAACAGTCAGTTCAACGTATGGAACAGCGCATTACCGACCGGTAGCCTGTCCGCCGTGACTGACCTTGTCGATGACATGACCGCCGCCCGCCCGCACCGCCGCCAGGTGCTCAAGGCCACCGCCCTCGCGGCCGGCGCCGCCGCCCTGCCGCTCGCCCTCGGCACCTCGGCCCACGCCGCGACCGCCCCGCAGTTCCTGCACGGCGTCGCCTCCGGCGACCCGCTCCCCGACGGCATCCTGCTCTGGACCCGCGTCACCCCGGCCCCGGAGGCCGTTCCCGGCTCCGGCCTCGGTGCCGACACCGACGTGCGCTGGGAGCTCGCCACCGACAAGGGCTTCACCCGGCTCGCGGCGAGCGGCACGGTGACCACCACCGCCGCCACCGACCACACCGTCAAGGCGGACGTCCGCGGCCTCACCCCGGGCACCCTCTACTGGTACCGCTTCACCGCCGGCGGGACGGTCTCCCCCCTCGGCCGCACCCACACCACCCCGGCCGCCGACTCCGCCCTCGACCGGCTCCGCTTCGGCGTCGCGTCCTGCGCCAACTGGGAGGCCGGCTACTTCTCGGCGTACCGTCACCTGGCGGCCCGCGGCGACCTCGACGCCTTCCTCTTCCTCGGCGACTACATCTACGAGTACAAGACCGGCGAGTTCTGCGCCCGCGGCTCGGTGGTCCGCCCGCACGCCCCTGCCCACGAGATCCTCACCCTCGCCGACTACCGCACCCGGCACGGCCGCTACAAGACCGACGAGGACCTCCAGGCACTGCACGCCCAGGTCCCGACGATCGCGATCTGGGACGACCACGAGTTCGCCAACGACGCCTGGTCCGGCGGCGCCGAGAACCACACCCCGGGCGCCGAGGGCGACTGGGCGGCCCGGGTGGCCGGCGCCAAGCAGGCCTACTTCGAGTGGATGCCGGTCCGTCCGTCCGTCGCGGGCACCACCTACCGCCGTCTGCGCTACGGCAAGCTCGCCGACCTGCACCTGCTGGACCAGCGCTCGTTCCGCTCCCAGCAGGTCAAGGTCGGCAACGGCGACGTCGACTCGGCCGAGCGCACCATCACCGGCCGCGCGCAGATGGACTGGCTGAAGTCCGGCCTCTCCGCCTCCGACACCACCTGGCGGCTGATCGGCAACGAGGTGATGATCTCCCCGGTCGCCCTCTTCGCCCTCCCCGACTACATCCTTCGCCCGCTGGCCAAGCTGCTCGGCCTGCCCGGCGAGGGTCTGGCGATCAACACCGACCAGTGGGACGGCTACACCCACGACCGCCGCGAGCTGCTCGGCCACCTCAGGGCGAACGGCATCACCAACACCGTCTTCCTGACCGGCGACATCCACTCGGCCTGGGCGTCGGACGTCCCGAACGAGGCCGCCACGTACCCGCTGTCCGGCAGCGCCGCGACCGAGTTCGTGGTCACCTCGGTGACCTCGGACAACATCGACGACATCCTGAAGGTCGCGCCGCAGACCCTCTCGCTGGCCGCCACCGCCGCGCTCCAGGCCTCCAACCGGCACATCAAGTGGGTCGACCTGGACTCGCACGGCTACGGCGTGCTGGACATCACCCCGAGCCGGACGCAGATGGACTACTACGTCGTCTCCGACCGGACCCGCAAGGACGCCACCACCAAGTGGACGCGCTCCTACCGCACCAGGTCCGGCACCCAGCAGGTCGAGCGCGTCTACTCGCCCGTCAAGTAGCCGCCGGCACGACGGCCCCGCCCGCCGGTCAGCGGCGGGCGGGGCCCCGGCCGAGGGCCCCGCCCGAGGAGCGCGGCCCGAGGAGCGCGGCCGGGGCGGTCAGGACACCACGTCCTTGCGGGCGAAGCCGCGGAACGCCAGCGCCAGCAGCACCACCGCGTAGGACAGCGACAGCGACACGCCCTGCACCATGCCGCCCCACTCCAGCTGCGGCTGCAGGGCGTCCGCCCACGCGTACTGCCAGTGCGCGGGCAGCCACGCCCGCAGGTCACCGAGCGCGGTGATGGCGTCCAGCACCCCGGTGATGATCGAGGCGAACACCGCCCCGCCCACGGCCCCCAGGGGCGCGTCGGTGGCGGTGGAGAGCCAGAACGCCAGCGCGGCGATCACGACCTCGCTCAGGAAGACGAACACCACCGCGACCGCCAGCCGGGGCAGTGCCTCCCCTGCCGTCAGGCTCGCGCCGGCCGGCAGCTTCAGGTCGCCCCACCCGTACGCGGCGGTGCCGACGCCCAGTCCGACCAGCGGCAGCAGCAGCACCGCGACCGCCGAGAACAGCAGCCCGACCGCGAACTTGCGGGCCAGCAGCCGGGCCCGGGGCACCGGCGCGGCCAGCAGGTACCGCAGCGAGGACCAGCTCGCCTCGGAGGCCACCGTGTCGCCGCAGAACAGCGCGACCGGGATCACCAGCATGAAGCCGGTGCCCATGAAGAGCATGGTGGCCGCGAAGTTCGGCCCGGACGAGGTGGCCAGTTCGATGAACGTGGTCCGGTCGGCCCGGTTCGGGGTGCCGGCCACCTGGAACGCCGCCAGCACGATGAGCGGCATCGCGGCCAGCACGCCACCGATCACCATCGTCCGCCGGCGCCGGAGCTGACGGACCACCTCGACGCGCAGCGGCAGCGTCCGACCGGCCCGGTACCCGGGGGCGTGGTCCGGCGACATCCCGCCCGACGAGCCACCGGGCGAGCCACCGGACGACGACACCCCAGAAGACACCACGGCGCTCACGCCGTACCTCCGATCAGCGACAGGAACGCATCCTCCAGCCGGCGCTGCGGCCCGGCCGACGCGACCGGCACCCCGAGCCGCACCAGCTCGGCCAGCAGCTGACTGGCAGCCATGCCGTCCAGCCGGACGAGCAGCCCGCCCTCGGTCGCCTCCGCCGACGCGACGCCGGCCAGGACCGCCACCTTGTCGGCCGCCGCCGCCAGCTCCTCGGCCCCGAACGAGGCGTCGGTCCCGACCAGCAGTTGCTCGCCTCCGCCGACGATCTCCGTGACGGCGCCGGTGGTGATCAGCCGGCCGCGGTCCATGACCACCAGGTCGGTGCAGCTCTGTTCGACCTCCGCCAGCAGATGGCTGGAGACGATGACGGTCCGCCCGGCGGCGGCGTACCGGATCATCACCTCGCGCATCTCGCGGATCTGCGGCGGGTCGAGCCCGTTGGTCGGCTCGTCGAGGATCAGCAGGTCGGGCAGGCCCAGCATCGCCTGGGCGATGGCGAGTCGCTGCCGCATGCCCTGCGAGTAGGTGCGCACCGCGCGGTCCAGCGCCTCGCCGAGTCCGGCGATGGCCAGGGCCTCGTCCAGGTGCGCGTCGGCCTCGGGCCGGCCGGTGGCCTGCCAGTAGAGCCGCAGGTTGGCCCGCCCGGTGAGGTGCGGGAGGAAGCCCGCGCCCTCGACGAAGGCACCGACCCGGGACAGCACCGGCGCACCCGGCCGCACCAGGTGGCCGAAGATCCTGATCTCGCCGGCGTCGGGCCGGATCAGGCCCATCAGCATCCGCAGGGTGGTGGTCTTGCCCGCGCCGTTGGGGCCCAGCAGACCGAGCACCTGGCCCTGCTCCACCCGGAAGCCCAGGTCCTTGACCGCGTACCGGTCGGCGGCGCCCTTGTACCGCTTGCTGAGTCCGGTGATCTGCAGCGGCACCCCGCCCAGCACCGGGTCGTACGCCGCGCCCCGCTCCGCCCGCGCCCGGCGCCGGAGCCGGGGCAGCAGCAGCACGGCCGCCGCCACCGCGACGGCGACCAGCGGCAGCACCCAGGTCCGCGACGGCAGCGGCGCGGCCTCGGTGACCAGCCCGTCCACGGTCGGCAGGGTCAGCGGTCCGGTGACGGCGGCCCGGTAGGTGGCCGGTTCGGCGGGTGACGCGTACGCGAGGTCGGTCGAGGCGAGCACCAGCCTGAGCCGGTGCCCGGAGTCGAAGGTGTGGTCGACGGTGGGCAGCCCCACCGTGACGGTCCGCCCGTCGGGCCCGTCCGCGCCGGTCACCCGGAGCGGGGCGGACAGCTGCTGCGGCAGGGTCTGCTTGCCGTCCGGGGCGACGTCGTACAGCTTCGCGAAGAGCACCGCGTCCGGGCGGTCCGCCCGGACCCTGATCGGGACGGTGGGCCGGCCGGTCAGGTGCACCGAGGCGTCCAGCGGCTCCGACTCGAAGGCGGCGAACTGCCCGGGGAAGTCCAG
The DNA here is from genome assembly GCF_042722765.1 of Kitasatospora sp. NPDC058406. Lineage (NCBI taxonomy): Bacteria > Bacillati > Actinomycetota > Actinomycetes > Kitasatosporales > Streptomycetaceae > Kitasatospora > Kitasatospora sp. NPDC058406. Next base: position 8,393 of record NZ_JBHXKE010000244.1, on the reverse strand, counting down.
GGAGACCGAGGCACCGAGTGCGGCGGCCTGGCTGAGCGCGCCGATACCCGGCAGCGCGGAGATGTTGGGCGGGGCGCCGCCCGGCGGGTTGGCGAAGGCCTGCTCACCGTCGGCGGAGGGACCGGTCAGCCGGTACTGCCGCGAGCCGGTGCCGCCGAGCCCGGGGTAGGCCTCGGCCGTCGCCCCGCGCAGGACCGGCTGGAAGCCGGTGGAGTCCACCCCACCGGTCCGGGTCACCCGGAACGCCGCCCCGGTACCGCCGTCACCCTGCGAGGCGTCGCCGTCCTTCGGGGCACCGTCCCCCTTCGGGGCATCGCCGCTCGCAGCGCCGCCGCCCTTCAGGTAGCGGTCGAACCAGGCACCCACCCGGGCGTCCACCCGGTCGCTGGTGTCGGTCGCACCGTCGTGCCCGCCGGCGAACCAGTCCACCGCGACGGGGGCGCCGTTGGCCGCCACCGCACGCGCGATCGCGTCCCCCTGGTCGAGCGGGAACAGCGAGTCCTGCTGTCCCTGGACGACCAGCGTCGGCACCTTCAGCCGGTCCGCGACCGAGGACGGGCTGGACCGGTCCAGCAGCGCGACCGCCTCCGGGTCGGCGTGCCCGGTGGTGGCCACCCGGTCGTACATCCGGCACAGCTCCTCCAGGAACCGTCCGCAGCCGACCTGCCCGGCCCCTTCCGACGCCACCGACGGCCGGGCCGCGCCCCCCGACGGACCGAGGTCGCCCGCCGAGCCGGTGGTGAAGAAGATCCCGGCCCACAGCTTCTTGAACACCCCGTCGACCGCGCCGGAGCCCTGCACCCCCTGCGGGAACAGCGCGTCGGCCAGGTTCCACCAGGTGATCTGGCTGGCCACCGCGTCGATCCGGCGGTCGTACGCCGAGCCGAGCAGCGCCACCGCCCCGCCGTAGGAGGCGCCGGTGATGCCGACCCGGGGGTCGCCGGGTCCGTCGAGGCGTACCTCGGGCCGCTGGGCCAGCCAGTCCACCAGGCGCTTGACGTCCTCGACCTCGCGGTCCGGCGCGTTCAGCCCGATCTTCCCGCCGGAGCGTCCGAAGCCGCGTGCCGACCAGGTGAGCACCGCGTACCCCTGCCGGGCCAGCTGCTCGGCCCGGTCCCGCTCGCCCTCCTTGGAACCGCCGAAGCCGTGGCCGAGCAGGACGGCCGGGCGCGGGCTTTCCCCGGTCGTGAAGAAGGAGGTGTCCAGCTGGACCACCTGCTGGCTGCCGGGTGTCTCGGGCATCGCGAGGAAACGATCCTCCTGCCGAACCGCCTGTTCCCCACCGGCGGCCACGGCCGCCGTACCCACGCCGGCCACCACCACCAGGGCCACCGCACCCGCCAGCAGTCTCCGTCCGGCCGCCGTACCGCGACCGCGCCACCGGCGCCACGCCCCACCGAGCTCCATGGTCCGTGATCGTAGCCGCCGCTCGGGTAGGCGGCTGATAAGAGCGCCCCGGCCCGGCCCCCGCGCAGGCCCGAAAGGCCCGACAGGCCCGCCAGATCGAAAACCGGGCGGGCCCGCCGAAGCGGACCCGCCCGAAGCCTCACGAACCCACCCGGAGGGCAGCCCTACAACACCCGGGTCATCGTCCGGTGCGGGATCCCGGCGTCGTCGTAGACCCCGCCCTCGGCCACGTACCCGAGCCGCTCGTAGAACCCCAGCGCCTGCACCTGTGCGTGCAGCTCCACCTCACGCGCCCCGCGCCGGCGTCCGGCCGCCTCCACGGCGCGCACCAGCTCCGCTCCGAGCCCGGTGCCCCGGGCGGCTCCGACCACCGCGAGCCGGCCGAGCAGTACCCGCCCCTCGGTCCCCCCGGTCAGCCCGAGCGCCTGCTCGCCGAAGATCAGCCGGGCCGTCCCCCACGGCTCCCCCGCCGGCCCGACGGCCAGCAGGTGCTCCGAGGTGGCGTCCAGCTCGTCGTACTCCAGCTCCTCCGGCACGCCCTGCTCCTCGACGAACACCGTCCGCCGGACGCCCCGGACCAACGCGAGGTCGTCCTCCCCCTCGGCGATCCGGATCCGTGCCGCGAAAGCGCTCATGCCGGCCGCCTCAGCTCTCGGACGAGATGATGTCGAGCGACTTCCGCAGGTCGGCCGGGTACTCGCTGGAGAACTCCACCCACTCGCCGTCCGCCGGGTGCTCGAAGCCGAGCGAGACGGCGTGCAGCCACTGGCGGGTGAGGCCGAGCCGCTTGGCGAGCGTGGGGTCGGCGCCGTAGGTGAGGTCGCCGACGCAGGGGTGGCGCAGTGCGGACATGTGGACGCGGATCTGGTGGGTGCGCCCGGTCTCCAGCTTGATGTCCAGCAGCGAGGCGGCCCGGTAGGCCTCGATCAGGTCGTAGTGCGTGACGGACGGCTTGCCCTCGCGGGTGACCGCCCACTTCCAGTCGGAGCTGGGGTGGCGCCCGATCGGGGCGTCGACGGTGCCGCTGAGCGGGTCCGGGTGGCCCTGGACCAGCGTGTGGTACTTCTTCTCGGTGATCCGGTCGTGGAACTGCCGCTTGAGGTCGGTGTAGGCGCGCTCCGACTTGGCGACGACCATCAGCCCGGAGGTGCCGACGTCGAGCCGGTGCACGACGCCCTGGCGCTCGGCGGCGCCCGAGGTGGAGATCCGGTAGCCGGCCGCGGCGAGGCCGCCGATCACGGTGGGGCCGGTCCAGCCCGGGCTGGGGTGCGCGGCGACCCCGACCGGCTTGTCGACGAGCACGATGTCCTCGTCGTCGTGGACGATGCGCATGCCCTCGACGTGCTCGGCGACGATCTGCACGGGTGCGGCGGGGGCGGGGATCTCGACCTCCAGCCAGGAACCGGCGGTGACGCGGTCCGACTTGCCGGCGACGGCGCCGTCGAGCGTCACCTTGCCGTCGGCGGCCAACTCGGCGGCCTTGGTCCGGGAGAAGCCGAACATCCGGGCGAGGGCGGCGTCGAGACGCTCGCCTTCGAGGCCGTCGGGTACGGGGAGGCTGCGGATCTGCGCTGCGGTACTCACCCGTACGAGTATGCCGGACGCGGGGGCCACCCCTTACGCGGCCGGTCCGCCGCCCTACTCGGCCGGGTCCTCCGCGCGCTCGCCCTTGGACCCCTTCTCCGCCGGCTGGTGGACGGTGCCGTCGGGGTTGCTGCCCCGGAAGGAGAGCAGGACGACCAGGATGCCGCCGCAGACGATCGCCGAGTCGGCGAGGTTGAAGACGGCGAAGTGCTGGACGGAGATGAAGTCCACGACGTGCCCGCGGAACACGCCGGGCGAGCGGAACAGCCGGTCGGTGAGGTTGCCGAGGGCGCCGCCGAGCAGCAGCCCCAGGGCGATCGCCCACGGCAGGCTGTACAGCCGCCGGGCGATCCGCCAGATCACCACGATGACGGCCGAGGCGATCATGGTGAAGACGACGGTGAGCGCCTGCCCCATGCCGAAGGCGGCGCCGGAGTTGCGGATCACCTGGAAGGTCACCACGTCGCCGATCACCTTGATCGCCGCGTGGTTCTCCAGCCGGGCCACCACCAGCAGCTTGCTGCCGAAGTCGATCAGGAAGGCCAGGAGCGCGACCACCAGCAGCACGCCGATCCGGCGGCGCCCCTTCGACGCCTCCTGCCCCGGCTCCGCCCCGTCGACGGCACCGACCGCGGTGGCCCCGACCGCCGCGGTACCGACCGCAGTCGCCCCGACCGCGGTGGCCCCGAGACCGGTGGCCCCGACCGCGGTGGCACCGGCGGGTGCGACCCCGACGGCCGTGGCACCGGGGGCTTCGGCGGGGACGGCGGAGGTACGCGTCTCACCGGACTCGGTCACGGTCTCCGCCACGGCTTCGGCGGGCGTCGGGACGGACTCGTCCCGCGTCTGGGGGGAACCTTGCGTACTGATGATCCGCTCCGCTGCCGTGACGTGGGTGGGCCGGGGAACGCCCGACCTCCGACAGATCAGGCGACGTTACGGGGTCGAGCCTACGGCAAGCCCGACCCCCCGCGTCGCCCGGTCAGCGGCGTTCCTGCTTGGCCTTGCACTGGACGCAGAGCGTCGCCCGCGGGAAGGCCTGCATCCGCGCCTTGCCGATGGCCTGGCCGCAGGACTCGCAGGTCCCGAAGCCGACGCCCTCCAGCCGGGCGAGCGCGTGCTCGGTCTGGGCGAGGCTGTCACGGGCGTTGTTGGCCAGCGCCACCTCGCTCTCCCGCGAGATGTTCTTGGTGCCGGCGTCCACCTGGTCGTCGCCGGCGCCGTCGTTGGAGTCGCGCATCAGGCCGGTGATGGCCGCCTCGGCCGCGTCGATCTCGTGCTGCAGCCGCTCCAGCTCGCTGATCAGCTCGGCGTGCAGCTCGTGCACCTCGTTCGAGGTCCACGGGTCCTCGCCGGGGCGGACGGGCAGCTCCGCCGGATCGACCGACTCGGCGCCGCCGGTGGCCCGGACGGCCCCGTTCTGGGCCGGCGTGCGGGTGCGGCCGGGGGCCACGAGAGCGGTGTCGGTGGTGTTCTTTCGCCGTGCGGTAGTGGTCACGGTCCCCTCCCCTGGATCGCCTGCCACGGCCTTGCGTGTCCGCTTGGTGGCGGTACCCGCGCCGGTTGCCTTCTCAGCCATGGCTTCGACCCCATCTACGAACGAATCGAGCCGCCGGTTCCCGGCGGCCTCCAGTGCCGGAACGATAATCCCGATCAAAAACGGTCACAACATGACATACCGACGCCTCACAATGATCCCACCCGGGCAGCCGTCACAGGCGCCACGCCCATGCGCCGACCAGAGTTGTGCCCCGTACGCCCCCGCCTAACCACCCCCGGACGCCGCACCGGAGGCCCCGCCCCCACGACGCCCGGGGCGCCCCCGGGGCTCCGGGGGCGCCGCCCCCGGCCCGCCCCCGGCCTGACGCCGAGGCCCTCCGGACGCGCCCCGGACAGGTGGCCCGAAACGACTTGCGGCGGGCCGATACACTGAGCCTGCAAGGCGCAGATGGGGACGAGTACCGCAGTACGCAGCCACCAGCGACCCGGGGACGGTGCGAGCCCGGGGGTGTGCACGGCGCGAAGATCACCCCGGAGCCGCCGGAAGAACGGCCCGCGATTCCCGTCGCACCGGCCCGTAGACCCGGCAGCAAGCCCAAACAAGAGGGCCGCACGCACCACCGCGGCCAAGGAGGGTGGTACCGCGGGGCGGCATGCCGTCTCGTCCCTCCGTCGGATCCCGTCCACGCATCCGTCGGAGGTAGACGCCCGCGATGAGTACCTACAACCCCGTCCCCGCCCAGGTCGACCTGCCGGTCCTCGAACACCAGATCCTCTCCTTCTGGCAGGACAACAAGGTCTTCCAGCGCAGCCTGGAGCAGTCCGAGGGCCGCCCCGAGTGGGTCTTCTACGAGGGCCCGCCCACCGCGAACGGCATGCCCGGCGCCCACCACATCGAGGCCCGCGTCTTCAAGGACGTCTTCCCGCGCTACCGGACGATGAAGGGCTACCACGTCGCCCGCAAGGCCGGCTGGGACTGTCACGGCCTCCCGGTCGAGCTGGCCGTCGAGAAGGAGCTGGGCTTCTCCGGCAAGCAGGACATCGAGGCGTACGGCATCGCGGAGTTCAACGCCAAGTGCCGCGAGTCGGTGACCCGCCACACGGACGCGTTCACCGAGCTCACCTCGCGCATGGGCTACTGGGTCGACCTCGACCAGGCGTACCGCACCATGGACCCGTCCTACGTGCAGTCCGTCTGGTGGTCGCTCAAGCAGATCTTCGACAAGGGCCTGCTGGTCCAGGACCACCGGGTCGCCCCCTGGTGCCCGCGCTGCGGCACCGGCCTCTCCGACCACGAGCTGGCGCAGGGCTACGAGACCGTCGTCGACCCCTCGGTCTTCGTCCGCTTCCCGCTGACCGGCGGCCCGCTGGCCGGCCGCGCCGCGCTGCTGGTCTGGACCACCACTCCGTGGACCCTGGTCTCCAACACCGCCGCCGCCGTCCACCCCGACGTCACCTACGTGGTGGCCACCGACGGCACCGAGCAGCTGGTGGTCGCCGAGCCGCTGCTGGCCAAGGCCCTCGGCGAGGGCTGGGAGCCGACCGGGGAGTCCTTCACCGGCGCCGAGATGGAGCGCTGGGCCTACCGCCGCCCCTTCGACCTGGTCGCGATCGAGAACGCGCACTACGTCCTCAACGCCGACTACGTCACCACCGAGGACGGCACCGGCATCGTCCACCAGTCCCCCGCCTTCGGCGCGGACGACCTCGCGACCTGCCGCCGGTACGGCCTGCCGGTGGTCAACCCGGTGCTGGCCGACGGCACCTTCGCCCCCGAGATCCCGCTGGTCGGCGGCCAGTTCTTCAAGAAGGCCGACGAGGCGCTGGTCGCCGACCTCAAGGAGCGCGGCCTGCTCTTCCGCCACCTGCCGTACGAGCACAGCTACCCGCACTGCTGGCGCTGCCACACCGCGCTGCTCTACTACGCGCAGCCGTCCTGGTACATCCGGACCACGGCCGTCAAGGACGCCCTGGTCCGCGAGAACGAGGCCACCAACTGGTACCCGGAGAACGTGAAGCACGGCCGCTTCGGCGACTGGCTGAACAACAACGTCGACTGGGCGCTCAGCCGCAACCGCTACTGGGGCACCCCGCTGCCGATCTGGCGCTGCGAGGAGGGCCACCTCACCTGCGTCGGCTCGCTGGCCGAGCTCTCCGAGCTGACCGGCACCGACCAGAGCGGCCTCGACCCGCACCGCCCGTACATCGACGAGGTCACCTTCGCCTGCCGTGACTGCGGCGGCACCTCGACCCGGGTGCCCGAGGTGATCGACGCCTGGTACGACTCGGGATCGATGCCCTTCGCCCAGTACGGCTACCCGTACCAGAACAAGGAGCTGTTCGAGCAGCGCTACCCGGCGCAGTTCATCTCCGAGGCGATCGACCAGACCCGCGGCTGGTTCTACACGCTGATGGCCGTCGGCACCCTGGTGTTCGACAGGAACGCGTACGAGAACGTCGTCTGCCTGGGCCACATCCTGGCCGAGGACGGTCGCAAGATGTCCAAGAACCTGGGCAACATCCTGAAGCCGATCCCGCTGATGGACCAGCACGGCGCCGACGCCGTCCGCTGGTTCATGGCCGCCGGCGGATCCCCCTGGTCGGCCCGCCGGGTCGGCCACGGCACGATCCAGGAAGTGGTCCGCAAGACCCTCCTCACCTACTGGAACACCGTCGCCTTCCAGGCCCTGTACGCCCGGACGTCCGGCTGGGCCCCGTCCGCGGGCGACCCGGCCCCGGCCGACCGCCCGCAGCTGGACCGCTGGGTGCTCTCCGAGCTCAACACCCTGGTCCGGGAGGTCGACGCGTCCTTCCAGGCGTACGACACCCAGCGGGCCGGCAAGCTGCTCTCCGGCTTCGTCGACGACCTCTCCAACTGGTACGTCCGCCGGGGCCGCCGCCGCTTCTGGCAGGGCGACGCGGCCGCGCTCGCCACGCTGCACGAGGCGCTGGAGACGGTGACCCGGCTGATGGCCCCGCTGACCCCGTTCATCACCGAGCGGGTCTGGCAGGACCTGGTCGTCCCGGTGGTCCCGGACGCCCCGGCCTCGGTCCACCTGGCCACCTGGCCGGAGGCGGACGAGTCGCTGATCGACGCCGACCTCTCGCGCCACATGACGCTGGTCCGTCGTCTGGTCGAGCTGGGCCGGGCGACCCGCGCCGAGTCCGGCGTGAAGACCCGTCAGCCGCTCTCCCGCGCGCTGGTCGCCGCCCAGGGCTGGGAGGAGCTGCCCGCCGACCTGCGCGCGCAGATCGCGGAGGAGCTCAACGTCTCCACCCTGGAGTCGCTCGCGGCCGGCTCCGCCGACCGGACCGGTGGCGGCTCGCTGGTCGACACCACCGCCAAGGCCAACTTCCGTGCGCTGGGCAAGCGTTTCGGCAAGGGCGTGCAGGACGTCGCCAAGGCGGTGGCCGCCGCCGACGCCGCCCGGCTCGCCGCCGAGCTGCGGGCCGGGGGCACCACCTCGGTCGAGCTGGACGGCGAGACCGTCACGCTCTCCCCCGACGAGGTGATCATCACCGAGACCCCGCGCGAGGGCTGGGCCGTCGCCAACGAGTCCGGTGCCACCGTGGCCCTCGACCTGGCGATCACCCCCGAGCTGAAGCGCCTCGGCGTCGCCCGTGACGCGATCCGGCAGATCCAGGAGGCCCGCAAGAACTCCGGTCTGGACATCGCCGACCGGATCGTCCTCCGCTGGCGCGCCACCGACGACGAGACCGCCGAGGCGATCGCCGAACACGGTTCCCTCGTCGCGGAGGAGGTCCTCGCGACCGACTTCGCCGCCGGCGCGGCCGACTGGGAGTCGGACACCTTCTCCGACGAGTCCCTCGGATTCGCCTTCCAGCTGCGCAGGGCCTGACCGCACGACCCGGAGCCGCCGCCGCCCCACCCGGGGGCTGTC
>NZ_JBHXKE010000243.1:0-13483 GCF_042722765.1 Kitasatospora sp. NPDC058406 | reverse complement strand
ACGTCGGCCAGGGCGGCCAGCAGCAGCCGCCGCCGGTCGGTCAGCGGCAGCCGCCGGACGTCCCGCCCGGGCAGGGCCAGCAGGTCGAAGGCGATCAACCCGAGCGCCACGTCCTCCGAGGCCCGCGCCTGCCGGGTCCGCAGCAGTTCCTCGAAGGCGAACCGGCCGCCGCGCCAGGCGACCAGCTCCCCGTCCAGCACGAGTCCGGCGGGTAGCCGGGCGACGGCGGCGGCGATCGACGGGAAGTCGGCCGCGAGGTCCCGGCCCGAACGCGTCTGCAGGTACGGCGCGCGCTCCCCGCGGGCGAACGCCACGCAGCGGAAGCCGTCCAGCTTCAGTTCGTACAGCACGCCCGAACCGCCCAGCCCGTCCGCCGCCGGGACGGCCGGGACGGCGGCCGGGCGCATGACCTCCACCGGGGGCTCCAGGACGGCGGGGTCCGCCACGGCGGGCCGGCGCACCGTCCGGGCCGAAGCGGAAGCGGCGGCCGCGGGTGCGGGTGCGGTGGTGGAAGCGGGTGCGGAAGCGGTGGCGGAAGCGGGGCCGGTCGGTCCCGGGGCGGCGGTGGCGCGCGGCAGCGGGCGGGCCCGCTCCGGGTCGAGGAGCGGTGCATACAGGTCCCCGAGCCGGGCCAGCCGCTCCGGCACCTCGGCGATCGTGAACACCAGCGCCTCCGCCGACCGGGCCCGTCCCAGCTCCTCCCAGGTCAGCGGCGTCGACACCGTCGGCCGCTCCTGCGCCCGGACGGTGTAGGGAGCGGCGGTGGTCTTCCGGGCGGCGTTCTGCGACCAGTCGACCAGCACCCGGTTGGTGCGCCGGGCCTTCGCCATGGTGTGCACGACCAGGTCCGGGTGGCCCGCCTCCAGCTCGGCCGCCAGCGCCTTGGCGTACCCGGAGACCTGCTGACTGGGCGTCGGCTCCAGCGGCACCAGCAGGTGCAGTCCCTTGCCGCCGGAGGTCTTCACCCACGCCTCCAGCCCGTCCTCCGCGAGGCGGTCGCGCAGCAGCCCGGCCACCGTCCGGCAGGTGAGGACGGTGGCTCCGGCGCCCGGGTCGAGGTCCAGCACCAACCGGTCGGCCGTCCCGGGCTCCGCCGCGTGCCACTGCGGGACGTGCAGTTCCAGGCAGCCCAGGTTCGCCGCCCAGAGCAGCGCGGCCCCGTCGTCCAGCACCACCTGACGGAGGTCCCCGCCGCTGCTCGGCACCTCGACGGTGCGCACCCAGCGGGGCGTCCCGGCGGGCGGGTTCTTGGCGATGAACACCTCGCCCGCCACGCCGTCCGGGCAGCGCAGGAACGACACCGGCCGGTCGCGCAGGTGCGGCAGCAGTGCGGTGTGGACGGCGGCGTAGTAGCGCAGCACCTCGCCCTTGAGGGTGCCGGTCCGCGGGAAGTAGACCTTGTCCAGGTGCGAGAGCGCGAGCGTGCGCCCGTCCACCAGCATCTGCGGCATCGCCGCCTCCGAGCCTGCACCGGTCGTCAGGCCCGGGCGGGCACGGCGTCCCGGCCGGGCCCCCTGCGGCCAGTCTGCCCGTACTCCCGACCCGGCGCGACCCTGCCCGGGGAGCCGCCGACTCAGGGGCCGAGCAGCGCCAGCGCGGCCCGGAGCAGTTCCCCGTCGGAGGCGGGCTCCCGGTCGCCCGCCACCCCGGAGCGGAACAGGGCGGCTCCCTCCACCAGCATGACGAAGACCGCCGCGCGGGCCCGGCGCACCTGTTCCGGCAGCTCCGGCCGGGTCCGGGCCAGGAACGCCGCCACCTGCTCCCGGTACTCGTCGTAGAACCGCCGGACGGCGCCCGCCACCGCCGTGTCCCGCGCCGCGAGTGCCCACACCTCGGCGAACAGGCGCACCAGCCGGGCGTCCTCCTGCTCCGCCAGCAACGCCGTCACGAGTTCCCCGGCCCGGTCGTCCGTGCCCGGCGCCAGCAGCGGTGCCAGGCGCTCCGCCGAGCGGCCGAGCACCCGCTCCAGGACGGCTGCCACCAGGTCGGCGTGGGTGGGGAAGTAGTACTGCAGGTGCCCGAGCCGGACCCCCGCGGCCGTGGCCACGGCCCGCATCGAGAGTTCCGCCCCGCCCCCGGTGACCAGCACCTCCTCCGCCGCGTCGAGCAGTTCCGTCCGCCGCTGCGCCCCCTTCCGTCCCCGGCCGCCGGCCGCAGTTCCGGGAGGCGGGTCTGGGAGGGGGTCGGGAAGCGGGTCGGGAACGGGGGCGGCTTCGGAGTCGGGCCCGGGGCCGGGTGCGGAGGTCATGCGGCCGCCTTCGTGTCGTGGGCGGACCGGACCTCGACGGTGACGCCGAGGTCGGCCAGGTCGGGGAGGACCCGGGCGGGCCGGGGGGCCTGCTCGGGGAAGGCCACACCGACGGGCGGCGCGGCGCCGTCGGTGCCGAGGACGCGGCGCAGGGCGAGCAGGGCGCCGACGGCGGTGAGGTGGGCCTGTCCGGCGCGGTCCTCGATCACGGCGCTGAGGGTCCGGCCGGCGTGGGAGACGTCGACGCGCACGAGGGCGGTGCCGCCCTCGCCGGGGGAGTGGAGGAGGGCCCGGCGGGCGGGCTCCCACCGGTCGCCCCGGCCCCAGCGGAAGAAGCCGCTGTGCTTGGCGGCCAGCAGGGCGCGGGTGCTGGTCAGGGAGCTGAATCCGATCCGGGTGACGGCGGTCGCGGTGCCCAGGACGAGTGGCAGGGTGAACTGCTCCGGCGTGTCGATGCAGGCCACCCGGGTGGGGTGGGCGCCGATCCGGACGGTCCGGGCGTCGCTGAGCGGGGTGACCGGGCGGCGGCGGCCGTCACGGATCACCTCGTAGTCCAGACCGAGGCGGTCCATGAACTCGACGGAGTCGGCGCCCGCGCGGTCGGCGAGGTCCCAGCGGACGGCGGTCTCGACGCGCTCCGCGCCGCCGAGCCGCTCGGCCAGGGCGGCGGTGACCAGGCTGGTGACCCCGCCCATCCAGGCGGAGGAGAGCAGGACCGGGGCGGTCGGGCGCAGCAGGGCGGCCACCGTGGCGGCCCGCTGGAGCCGGGCCGTCCAGCGGGTGACGTCCACGTACGGGACCGCGCCCCGGACGGCGGCCCGCAGGACCCGGTCGTCGGGGTCGTTGACGACGCCGACGACGGCGCGCACCGCAGCCGTGAACGGCGCGGGGTCGGCGAGGTCCCAGCGGCGGAAGGCCGCGTGCGGGGCGCCGCCGAGCTGCTGGACGAGGGCGGCGGCGCGCTGTTCCGTCCGGCCGGTGAGCAGGACGGGGTGGTCGGCGGCGACCAGGCGGGCCAGCTCCCCGCCGACCGTTCCGTAGCCGCCGACCAGCAGGACGGGGCCGTCGGGGTCGTGGGTGAGGGCGTCGTGGACGCCTGCGGGGCGGGTGCCGGCGTGGTCGGTGCTGCCGGTGGCCGCGGTGGCCGCGGTGGCTTCGGTGGTGTCGGAGGTGGTCATGAGAGAAAAATAGGTCACCCGACCTAAAAGGGGCGTTAGCTCGGCCGGCCGGCCCGGCCCGACACCAGTGCGTGGGCGTCCCCGACCAGGTCCTCGACCCGCTCCCAGTCGAGCGCCGGAAGGTCGAGACGGACGCCGATCCAGCCCCGGTGGCCGACGTACGGGGGCCGGAAGAACAGGTCGGGGTCCTCGGCGGTCAGGAACTCCTGGGCACCGGCCGCCGCCGGGCACCAGAACGCGAGGCGGTCGTCGTGGTGGTGGTCGGCGAGCATCACGAACACCCGCGCCCGCCGGCCGGTGCCCGCGAACCAGGTCGGCTCGCCGTGGCTGACCCGCTCGTCGACCTCCGGCAGCGCCCGGCAGATCGCCCGCAGCCGTTCGACGGCGGCCGGGCCGCCGTCGAACGGTGCGTGGCCGGCCGGTGGGCGGTCGGCCACCGGGGTCACCCGGCCGACGGGCGGGGCGCGCCCGGGTAGTTTCCGAAGTGCCAGTGGTTGCCCTCCGGGTCGGCGGCGGCGAAGCCCCGCGACCCGTAGTCGGTGTCGGCGGGCGCCGCGGTGATCCGCGCCCCGGCGGCGACGGCCCGCGCGTGCACGGCGTCCGGGTCGGCCGTCACCACGTACGCGGTGAAGGACCCCGGACCGCCGGGCCAGGGGGCGGAGCCCTCGGGCGTCGGCCGCTCGGAGCCCAGCATCACCCCGCCGCCCTCCGGCCAGGCCAGCTCGGCGTGCGTGACGAAGTCGCCCTCGCCGTAGGCGACGACCTCCTCGAATCCGAACGCCTCCACCAGGTGGCGGATCAGCGCCCGGGCGTCGGCGGCCCGCAGGCTCGGCCAGACCTGGGGGGCCGGTGCGGCCCCGCCGCTCGCGGCCGCGGTACTCGTGGTCCCGGCGTTCGTGGTCCCGGTGTCGGTGGTCTCGGTGTCCATGGCGGATGCCTCCTCGGGATAGCGGCGGCCGGGACGGGGCGGACGCCCGGCCGGTCGGCCGTCATGCGTCCCACTCTGGCGCCGCCACGACCGGCTCGCCTTGGACGTTTCGGAACTTCACCTCGTCCGAGCCCTCCTCGGCCAGCCAGACGCTCGGCGCGCACCCGGCCAGCGCACGGAACTCGCGGGCCAGATGCGCCTGGTCGAAGTAGCCGCACCGCACGGCCAGCTCCGCCAGCCGGGGCACCGGGCCGGTCGGGACCAGCAGCCGGCGGGCCCGGTCGAACCGGATCACCCGGGCCGCGGCCTTCGGGGTCAGCCCGGTCTCCCGGCGGAACCGGTCCTGGAGGTGCCGCCCGCTCCAGCCGGTCTCGCGGGCGAGGTCCGCGACCGGAAGCGCCCCGCCGCTGCGCCGCAGCACGTGCCAGGCCCGGACGACCTCCGGCGGCACCTGGCCGGACGGGCGCGCGAGCCGGAGCAGCGCGCCGTCCAGCGCCGCGAACCGCTCCGGCCACCCGGCCGCCGCCCGTACGGCGTCCTGGAGCCGTTCGACGGTCCGACCGAGCACGGCCTCGGCCGGCACGTCCAGCCCGGCGAGCTCCCCGGCGGGCAGACCGAACAGGGCGCGCGCCGCCAGCGGGTGCACCGAGAGCTGGATGCCGGACTGGCGGCCGTCGTGCGTGATCAGGGCCGGGGCGGTGTGCAGGCCGCCGACCAGGGTGGTGAAGCTCCCGGGGGGCTGCGCCGGGTCGGGGTGGCCCGCCATGGTGAGCGGCTCGTCCAGCGTGAGGATGAAGGTCAGGTACGGGGACGGCAGGCCCCGGTGCAGGGCGGGCGCCAGTCCGCGCTGGCGGTACCCCGAGTACCAGGCCACGTACGGGCGCAGGGCCGTCGCGGGCCGGGCCCGGACCGCCTCGTCCACCACGTCGCGGGTCGTCGTCGCTCCACCGGACGTACCGGCCGGCTGCTCCGTCACGCTTCCAGTATCGGCCCGTCCGGGCCCCGGCGGTGACCGGCCGGTCACCGGGCCCGCGGGCGGTGGGCTCGCGGGCCCGCGGCGTCGTGCCTATGGTGAACGCACCGGACTGCCCGGTGCTCGGGGGGAGATCCTGAGGAGGAGTCCCCGTGACGACTGCCCGAGACATCATGCACACCGGCGCCCAGTGCATCCGCGCCGACCAGACGCTCGCCGAGGCCGCCATGATGATGCGCGACATGAACGTCGGCGCCCTCCCGATCTGTGGTGACGACCAGAAGCTGAAGGGCATCATCACCGACCGCGACATCGTCCTGCGATGTATCGCCGAAGGGCGGGACCCGGCCGGGATGACGGCCATGGAACTCGCCGGGCACCTGCACTGCGTCAGGGCCGAGGACAGCATGGACGCGGTGCTGAGGAAGATGGAGCAGCACCAGATCCGCCGGATCCCGGTCATCGACGGCGAGCGGCTGGTCGGCATGATCAGCGAGGCCGACCTGGCGATGGGCCACCGCGACGGACAGCGCCTGACCGACCGGCAGATCATCGAGTTCATGGACAGCGTCTACATGAAGCGGTGACGCCGCGGTCCTGCCGCGCCCGGCCGCAGGGGAGCCCCCGCGCCGTCCGGCGCGGGGGCTCCCGTCGTCGTGCCGGTGTCAGCAGGTGAGCACCGGGGCGGCCCAGTCGGCGTGGTCGCTGTTGGTGCCGTCACCGCCGTCGGTGACGACCAGTCGCAGCTCGTTCGCCCCGGCCAGGTCGGCCGTCAGCCGCTTCGCGGGGGTCGCCGAGGTGACCCGGCCGCTGTCGGCGACCTTGACGTCGTCCTTGTAGATCTCGAACGAGACGGTGCCCCGGCCCTCCGCCTCGGCGTCCACCCCGACCTCGGTGGTGACCGAGGAGCAGGCGCCGCCGAGGTAGTAGACGATCTCGCTGAACGCGTTGACGCCCAGGCCCTTGGCGTACGTCGTGCCGGCGATGGTGATGGTCCGGCCGTCCCGGGCCTGGTTGCCGCCGTTGCTCATGTCCTTCTCGACCGGGCCCCAGCTGTTGCCCGCGGAGGACCAGGCGAGGTCGGAGAGCTGGTGCGTGCCGGCCGCCGGGCCGTTGCCGCAGGCGATCCGCGCACCCGCCCAGTCGGCGTGGTCCCAGCTGGTGCCGTCACCGGCGTCGGTGACCACCAGGCGCAGCTCGTTCGCGCCGGTGAGGTCGGCGGTCAGCCGCTTGGCCCGGTCCTTGCCGGTGAGCGTGCCGCTGTCGGCGACCCTGGTGCCGTCCCGGTAGATCTGGAAGACGACCGAACCGTTGCCGTAGGCCTCGTCGTCGACCCCCACGTCGGTGACGAGGTTCCTGCAGGTGCCGCCCAGGTGGAAGGCGATGTCGCTGCCGGCGTGCACGCCCAGGCCCCTCGGGTAGGCGGTGTCGCGGATGCTGATGGTCTGTCCGTCGCCCCGCTCGTGCTGGCCGTTGCTGCGGTCGCGCTCGACCGGGCCCCACATGTTGGTCACGGAGCCGAACGGCAGGTCACTGAGCTGGGTCATCCCGTTCGGCGGCGAGACCGGCGACCGCGGGGTGACGCGGAACATCGCGGTGCCGTGTCCGGGCACGACGGCGCTGAGGGTGCCGTCGCCGGTGGTGGACTTCTTCGACCACAGGTCCTTGACGGTGTAGGAGGTCGCGCCGCCGATGCCGACGGCCTGCGCGGTGGTGGTGACGGTCGTGTCGTAGGAGCCCTCGTTGGTCAGCGTGACCGAGCGGCTGCCGTCCGCCAGGGGCTTGCTCATGACCACGAGCCCGCCCTCCCGGGAGACCACCGTGCCCTGCCGGCCGAGCGGGTCCTGGTCCACCGCGATCACGTCGGTGTTGGTGAGGATCTCGAAGGTCTCCGGCTCGGCGGTGCGCAGGTCGGTACCGATCATCAGCGGGGCGGCCATCTGGGCCCAGAGGCTGAAGTGGGTCCGGTACTCGGTGCCCGTCATGCCGCCGTTGCCGACCTCCAGCATGTCGGGGTCGTTGAACGCGCCGGGTTTGGCGTATCCGGCGAGGCCCTGGTTGGCCTGCGCGATGGAGATCATGCTCTGCCAGGTGTCGCTGATGTCCCCGGTGGTGCGCCAGGAGTTGCCGACCGGCTGCGCCCAGTTCCACGGGCCGGTGCTGCCCCACTCGCAGATGCTGTAGAGGATCGGGCGGCCGGTCTTCTTCAGAGCCTCGCCCATCGCCTTGTAGCGGGTCTGCGCGTTGACGCCCTGGTTGTTGCAGTTGTCGTACTTGAGGTAGTCCACACCCCAGGAGGCCCACAGGTCGGCGTCCTGCTGCTCGTGGCCGAGGCCGCCGGGGAAGCCCTTGACGTCGCAGGTGCGGTCGCCGGCGCTGGAGTAGATGCCGAACTTCAGGCCCTTGGCGTGGACGTAGTCGGCGAGGGACTTGATGCCGTGGGGGAAGCGCACCGGGTCGGGGACGAGGTTGCCGGCGGCGTCGCGGTCGGGCAGTGCCCAGCAGTCGTCGAGGTTGACGTACTGGTACCCGGCCGCCTTGAGGCCCTTGCTGACGAAGATGTCGGCGATGCCCTTGATCATCGCCTCGTTGAACTGCGCGCCGCAGTAGGTGGAGTTCCAGTTGTTGAAGCCCATCTGGGGCGTCAGGTTGAGGCCGTTGTCGAGGGCTGCCGCCGGGGGCGCGGCGGCGAGTTGGAGCCCGGTGGTCAGGGCGGTGCCGCCGGCCAACAGGGCGAGGGCGGTCAGCGCCGTCGCTGCGCGGCGGGCCGGCCTGCGGTTGGGGGATCGCACGAGTCCTCCATGGGGTCGGAACCGAACTGGCTGGTGCACAGGGAAGTTGGTTCGGGGAGGGCGCCGGGCGGCCGGAGGGCCGGGACCGGCGCCCCTGGTGCGGGGGAGCGGGAACCATGGCTGTGCGGCTGTGCGGGAGCGGTGGCTCAGGAGAGCAGCGTCCAGGACTGGCCTGCGGCGGCCGGGTCCGGCGGGCTGATGACGACCGTGGAGGTCGGGGCGGCCTGCGGGGCGTTCAGGGCCAGCCCGGTGGCGACGTTGGTGATGGTCAGCGCGCCCGTCGCGGTGTCCTGGACGACCCGCCACTTCTGGTGCGGGCTGGCGGGGTCGTACCGGTTGAGCACCCAGGCGGCCCAGCCGGGCCCGTTGCCTCCGGTCAGCGTGCCGTGCACCTGGGTGTCGGTGCGGCAGTTGTCGGTGATGTGCACGGTGCCGTCGGGGTTGGGGCTGAACATCCACTGCTCCGAGGTGTGCCAGCTCCACCAGGTGTTGACGCCGACGGTCGAGCCGTCGGGCGAGCTGCAGGTGCCGCGCACCTCCAGGGCCTGGCCGCCGGTGCCCCCCGCGCTGATGCCGTGGTACCGGCCGTCGCCGATGACGGCGGCCGGGACGGTGGTCGGCAGCGCCTTGAGGCGGTACATGGCGACGCCGTGCGGGGCGACCTGGGCGCCGAGCGCGCCGGTCACGGTGCCGGTGGCCCCGGTCCAGAGCTCCTTGGACGTGTAACCCGGGCCGGTCAGGCCGAGTTCGGCGAGGGTGGTGGAGATCGTGCGGGAGCCGGCCGGGTCCTGGTTGACGAGCAGGACGGCCGTGTCGCCGTCCGCGAGGGGGCGCTTGAGGACGAGCGGGGCGGTGCTGCCGGTCGGCGGGGCGCCGACCAGGGTGGCGGGCTTGCCGAGACGGTCCTGGTCGACCGCGATGACGTCGGCGTTCTTGTAGATCGCCAGGGCGGAGTCGGAGATGCCGGTGGACCAGGTGTACCCCTCGTCGGTCCGCACGGAGTCCGCCGCGGTGCGCAGATCGGTGCCGGAGATCAACGGGGAGGCCATCATGGCGAGGATCGCCATCTCGCTGCGCGACTCGGTGTCGGTCATCGGCTTGTGGCAGGTGCAGTGGTCGGTGACCCCGTACAGGCCGTACGGGTCCTGCCAACCGGCGAACATCATGTCCATGTCGTTCCAGCTGCCCGGCCGGACGTTGCCGGGGTGGCCGAGCGAGGTCCGCAACTGTCCGTTGTACAGCACGCCTTCGAGGTCGGGGCCGCGGTCGCCGCCGATCCGGCAGAGGCTCGCGACCTGGCCGCACCAGACGCCGGTCGGCGCGTACCCGGGCGCCTCGCGGGCGGGGGTTCCGGCGGCGACCACCACCGGATCGGTACGGGCCGGGTCGTCGCCGGCCAGCAGGTGGGGCACGCCGGTGTGGACGGGCTGGGCGGAGACGCTGAGGGTCACGCGGGGGCTGTTCCGGGCGGCCGAGGCGGCGTCCAGGGCGCGGCGGAAGTCCTGGACCCGGGCGTAGATCGAGCGGGTGAGCTCCCTGCCCTGGCCCTGGGTGCCGTAGTTGTGGCCGTCGGGACCCAGGACGGGCGGCCCGTAGGGGCAGTCGTCGTACTTGACGAAGTCGACGCCCCAGGCGACGAAGTCGGCGGCGTCGACGCTCTCGTGCCCCAGGCTGCCGGGACGGCCCTGGCACGTGGTGTACGTGGTCGTGGCGTAGAGACCGAACTTCATGCCCTTGCGGTGGGCGTACCAGGACAGGTACTCGATGCCGTTGACGGTCCGGCCGTCGACGACGCGGGAGGGGAAGCGGTCCGGGTGGGGCACCAGGTGGCCGGTGGTCGGGTCGGACCCGGTGCCGTCGGTGCCGCTGACCGGGTTGCCCGCGGCGTCGTAGAGCTGCATCGCGCCGTAGGAGTTCTTGACCAGGTCGGTGCTCTGGCCGTCGCGGTGGCCCACTGACCAGCCGTCGTCGACGGTGACGGTGTCGTAGCCGGCGGCGACCAGGCCGCGGGAGGACATGAAGTCGATGGTCTGGACGACCTCCTCCTGCGTGACGCCGGTGCCGAGGGTGTTCCAGGAGTTCCATCCCATGGGCGGGGTGGGGGCGAGTCCGCCGTCCTGGGCCGTACCCGTCGCCTCCGGGGAGGTCGGGCCGGCCTGTCCGGCGCTCGGGGCGTGGCGGGTGGCGGCCGTCGCCGCGGCGGGACCGAGGACGGTCGCGGCCAGCCCGGACGCGGCCAGGGTGAGGGCGAGCAGAGTGCGCGGCAGGAGGCGCGGCGCGGGTCTGCGCATGGGTGCTCCAAGGTGGGTGGGGGAGCCAGGTGGTGCTTTCTGTCTGTTTTTCAAACGGAAAGCAACGCAGCATAGGCATGCCCGTGAGGCGCCCTCAAGAGGTGTGCATGGACCTGTCCATTCGCGACTTGCTTGTCCCATATGGCCTGTCACGGCTCGATCTCGACAGCTGCCAGGGCTTGACGGCGAGCGCCTGCAAGGTGTGATATTTCACATGACGTTTGAATGGGTTGGGTTCTGATTGATTGAGGCGGTCCGTTGTGGCGCGAACCAGCGGTGGGACCGCAGGCCGTTCGGGCTGTCCGGGAGGTCGGGACGGCGCGGCCGGCCTCCGACGGCCGGGTGTCCGCGGCGTCCCGGCCCGGCCTGCGCCGAGGACGGTCTCGTGCCACGGGTCGGCGCCGTCCGGGGCGACCGCGTGAAGGGTGTGACGAGGACGCTCGACGCCGCCGTCCCCGGCGTCCGGGAACGGCGGCGCGGTCTCGTCGCCGGCGGCGCCGACTCGGTCCGGCGGAACGGCGCCCGGCCGCCGCTGCCGGTCGGGCGGTCATGCCTCCGGCAGCGGTCACGCCTCCGGCAGCGGTGCGACGACCAGCTCCCCGACGGTCTCCGCGAGCGTGCTGCGGGCCTGGGCGTTGAGTTCCGAGTCCGTGACGAAGACGTCGATCTCGTCGAGCGTGGCGAAGCCGCTGAGCGCGACGACCCCCCACTTCGTGTGGTCGGCCACCACGGCGACCCTCCGGGCGGAGGCGACCAGCGCCCGGTTGGTCTGGGCCTCCGCGAGGTTGGGCGTCGTCAGGCCGGCCTTCTCGGACACCCCGTGGGCCCCCAGGATCAGCAGGTCGACGTGGAGGGACTGGACGGCCAGGTCGGCCAGCGGGCCCACCAGCGCGGCGGACGGCGTCGGCGAACCGCCGGTCAGCAGCAGCGAGGGCGAGCCCGGCTCCCCCTTCTCGCCGGCCGAGCGGATCAGCTCGGCGACGGGCAGGGAGTTGGTGACCACCGTGAGCCGCGGCACGTGCAGGAGCCTGGCCGCCACCGCGTAGGCGGTGGTCCCCGCCGCGATGGCGATCACGCTCCCCGGCTCGACCAGCGTCGCCGCGGCCTCCGCGACGGCGGCCTTGGCGGCGGACTCCAGACCGGACTTCGCCTCGAAACCCGGCTCGTCGATGGCGGTGCCCGAGGCGGCGACCGCGCCGCCGTGCACCTTCTTCACCACACCCGAACGCTCCAGCGCATCGAGATCGCGGCGCACGGTCATGTCGGAGACGCCCAGCTGATCGACCAGCTCGGCGACGCGCACGGCCCCGCTGCGGCGCACCATCTCGGCGATCAGCGCCTGACGCTGGTGGGCCAGCAGCCCGGTGTCGGCCAAGACCCGACTCCCCTCACCCTGGTAGAACATCGGAAGCGAACAGGCCCCAAAGGATAGTCAACCCGGCGGGGTCGCGGCCGGTCGGGGCGGGAAGCCGCAGGCGGGAGCGCCGCCCCGGAGTGTCTCGGATGGCGAATATCCGATCGGCCCGGCCGGCGCAGTCGCCAGAATGGTCGTATGGGAAAGACATACGAGAAGATCGACGGCCGCCTGCGCGGGTTCATCGAGCGACAGCCCGTGTTCTTCGTCGCCAGCGCTCCGCTGGCGGGCGAGGGGCACGTCAACGTCTCGCCGAAGGGACGGGCGGGGACGCTGGTGGTGATCGACGAACTCACCCTCGCCTACCTGGACTTCGGGGGCTCCACGGCGGAGACGCTCGCCCATGTTCGGGAGAACGGGCGGGTCACGCTGATGTGGTGCGCGTTCGACGGGCCGCCTACGGTCGTCCGGGTGCATGGGAAGGGCGAGGCGGTGTTCCGCGACGACCCGCGGTTCGCGGGGCTGCTGGGCGAGTTCGACCCGGCGGTCGACGGGGCGGGGCTGCGGGCGATCGTGCTGGTGGTGGCGGAGCGGGTCAGCGACTCCTGCGGGTTCGCGGTGCCGCTGATGGACTACCAGGGTGACCGCGACCTGCACACGCAGTACTTCGGGCGGAAGACCGACGAGGAGTTCAACACCTACTGCGAGGGCAAGCCGTACGTCGGCACCAGCCTCGACGGGCTGCCCGCGCTGCCGCTCCCCCTGCCGGCCCGGCCCGCGTGACCACCGGCCCGCGCGACCGGCCCGCGTAACCGGCCCGCGTAACCGGTCCGGGTCGGCGGCTCCGGTCAGGAGAGCGGTTCCGGCCGCGCGCGGGAGCGGTGGAGGTCGCGGAGCAGGGCGATCTCCGCGCCGTGGTGCAGCAACTCCTGGTTGACCCACCAGACGATGTCGAGGAACGGATCCTCCGGGTCGCTGCCGTACGGGTACGCGCTGTGGCCGACGGTGTCGAGCGCGGCGTCGTCGGTCGCGAGGAGCGTCGCCCGCCAGGCGCCCGCCGCGCTGTCGAAGCCCTTGACCGCGGAGTCGGCGTCGCCGCTCACCGGGTGGTCGTCCCTGGTCAGCGAGCGGGTGCCGGTCGTGTGGTCGGCGCGCAGCGCCAGCATCTCGGTCAGGTGGCTCAGTCGCCAGGCGAGGGTGGTGAAGGGAGGCGGGACGGGGTGCGGGGCCGGTGAGGCGTCGCGGCCCCAGGTGCCGGGGCCGACGAGCAGGGTGGCGCGCTCCCCGGGGCCGTCCGCGTGGCGGCGGACCGACCAGCAGCCGGGGACCGGCTCCCAGAGGTACTCGTCGTCGGTGAGCGGCCCGACCGGGACGTCCGTGCCGTTGCCGCTGTCCATCACCGGTCCGGCCAGCCGGTCGGAGAGGCGGCGGTGCGCGAAGTCGAACTGTTCCAGCAGGGGGACCAGACGTGCGGGCAGGGTCATCCGGACGTTCCTCCGATGGGCGCGCGCGTGCGAGCTGTGCGCCGGGCGCGGGCAGGGGCGCGGCACCGGACCGTCCGGTCCGACCGGCCGAACCCTTCCACAGCGGCGGCCGGGCGGCGACACCTTTTCGGGTCCGTCTCGCGCGTGGTGTGGGTTTTGCGCATCCGTGGGGGTGTGGGGGGATGCACGACGCCGCTGGACCTGACCGGTGGTGTGGTCGGTGCAGCGGCGTTGT
>NZ_JBHXKE010000242.1:7342-13504 GCF_042722765.1 Kitasatospora sp. NPDC058406 | reverse complement strand
GGTCCCCCGTCCGCCGCCCCGGCCGTGCCGTGCTGTTCCGTCGCTCAGGAGGCGGGCACGCCGGGGGCGGCGCCGCGCTCCTGGAGCATGTCCGTCATCAGCTGGATCTCCGAGTTCTGCCCGACCACCATCGACCGGGCGAGCCGCTTCTCGGTCTCGTTCTTCGCCACGTCGACGTAGCCCTGGGCCATCTCCACCCCGCCCTTGTGGTGCTCCAGCATCAGCTGGAGGAAGAGCACCTCGGCGTCCTGCCCGCTCAGCGAACGGAGCTTGGCGAGCTGGGTGTTGGTGGCCATGCCGGGCATCAGCGAGCCGTCGTGCGCCTCGTAGGTGTGCTTCATGCCCATCCACGCCATCGGCTTGGCCGGCGAGTGCTGCGGGAGCCCCCACTGGTCGAGCCAGCCCATCATCATGCCGCGCTGGTTGGCCTGGGTGTTGATGATGTCGAAGGCGAGCGTGCGGGTGTGCCCGTCCGTGGTCCGGTCGCGGACGATGAACGACAGGTCCACCGCCTGCTGGTGGTGGGTCGCCATGTCGCGGGCGAACCCGGCCTCCGGGGAGTCGTCCGCCGGCGCGGAGGCCGAGGAGGATCCGGAGGCGGACGTGCCGCCGGCCACCAGGGCCGGCACACCGAGCGCGAGGGCGAGCGCCGCCGCCAGGGCGGCGGGCCACCAGAGCCGCTTGCGCGAGGTCGCGGGGACGAGGTCGTCGTCCCCGAACTCCTCCTCGCCCGGTGTCACGTCGGGGGCGGTCACATCGCCCCCATGGTGCAGGAGGCCCCGGGCTCCTGGGTCTGCTTGCCCTGGACGTACTTGGTGAAGAACTGCTCCACCCGCGGGTCGGAGGCGCTGTCCACGGTCAGCTGGGTGGACCAGGCGTTCAGGGTGATGGTGCCCTGCTCGTCCGGGTACGGGCTCATCAGCGAGTACGGGGTGGCCTTCACCTTGGCCGACAGGGCCTTGATGTCCTCCGGGGTGGCCTTGCTGTTGTAGGTCACCCAGACGGCTCCGTGCTCCAGCGAGTGGACGGCGCGCTCGTTCTCGACCGGCTGGTCGTAGACGGTGCCCATGCAGTCCAGCCAGATCGCGTTGTGGTCGCCGCCGACCGGCGGGGTCTGCGCGTAGGTGACCTTCTCCTTGACGTGGTTCCGGGTCAGCTCGCCGAAGGTCTGCACGCCGTCGATCGGGGCGCTGGCGGCGACCTCCTTGGCCTTCTTGTCCTTGTTGGCGTCGACCACGATCCAGGTGCCGGTGGCTATCGCGGCGATCACCAGCACGCCGGCGACCGATCCGGCGAGGACCTTGTTACGACGGTCGCGGCGCTGCTCGGCCGCGCGCAGCTCGGCGATCCGGGCGCGGCGGTCGAGACCGGCCTGCTTGGCGCCCGGCTTGTTCGACTGTGCCTTGGACTGCTTGGAGGCGGAA
The DNA here is from genome assembly GCF_042722765.1 of Kitasatospora sp. NPDC058406. NCBI lineage: Bacteria > Bacillati > Actinomycetota > Actinomycetes > Kitasatosporales > Streptomycetaceae > Kitasatospora > Kitasatospora sp. NPDC058406. The sequence continues at coordinate 12,080 of NZ_JBHXKE010000242.1, read as the reverse complement.
CCCATGTGGTGTCCTTGTCCCCACCGCACATCGGGCGCGGCGGTCTGAAGAAGTGGCGGGATGGGGCGGATCCGCCGGTCCCGTCCGTCCGTCGGCCCGCACGGGAGCGCGGGCGGGTGGCACGGGAGGGCCGGCGGCGGGTTCCGCTCAGGACCGGTGCACTTGGAGTTCGTGCAGGTCGGGCGCGGGGTGCGGGCCGACCAGCAGCCCGGCGGGCACCACCCGGGGCAGTGCCTCGGGAGCCTCCGTCAGGGGTGCCGCCGCAGGTTGCGGGTGCGGCGGCGGGTTGGGGAGCTGGGCGTCCTGGGCGCAGTACGGGTGACCGGAGCAGCCGTTGTCGCGATGCGGCGGATCACCGTCGACCGAGCACCACGTCCAGTGCCGGTGGCTCTCCGCGCGGACGCGGTCGCCGACGGTCTGCGGCGTGGTGGCCGGGCCGGTGGTGGTGGTGCGGTGTCCGTGATCGGGCGCCGGGGTGGCGGCCGGTGCGTCCCGGAAACCGGTCGGCGGGCCGACCAGGGGGCCGGCCGGGGCTGCCGCCGGTGCTTCCGGCCGCTCGGTCGTGACGGCCCTGGCGTGGCCCGCGCACGGGAGCGCCGTCAGCAGTCCGGCGAGCAGCAGGATCCACAGCGCGCCGACCGGGCGACCCGCGAGTGCGGTCCTCCACGGTCGGGGTGTGCTGGGGGCCGACGCGGTCATGCGCACATTTAATCAGCCGAACGAGTGAAGCGAGCCCCCTCCCGGGTTCTCACTTTCGGTGGCCGACGGGCCGGAATCCACCGGAAACACCCTGGCCGGGGCGGTTCGGGCGAGCACGGGAGGAACGGAAACGAAACGGACGGCGAATCCGGTGATCGATATCGGTCGATGTGTGCGCGGTTGTCGTCGAAACCCGGACAGCGTCGTTGCCCTCGGAGACAATGTCGTCGAGCCCGGCCCGCCCGGGGGCGGCGCGATCACGGAGCGACCAGGAGCCGCCAGATGACCAAGCAGGGTGCACCCGCGCAGCAGCCCCGGCCGGACGACGGCTGGTGGGACACGGTCTACGCGGGCCCGGCGGGCACCCTCCCCGACACTCCGGACGCGACGCCGGGTGAGGGCAGCGTCGACGACTGGTTCGAGACGGCGGCCGGGTTGATCGGGCACCAGCGGAGCGGGGAGGACGCGGCCACGCAGCCCGAGCCCGAACCTGAACCCGGTCCCGGCCCTGGCCCTGAGGCGGCGGTCGGGGCCGATCCGGTGGCCGACACCCAGGTGCTGGAGCGGGACAGCATCGACGACTGGTTCGACACGGCGGTGGGCGTGATCAGCCCGCAGCCCTCGGACCCCGGAGAGACGCACCGCTTCCCCGCCCCGCCCTGGGCGGACGACGGGCCCGTGAAGAGCCCGGGGGCATCGGCACCGGCACCGGAACGGGCACCGGCACCGGAACAGCGCCCGGCCACGCCGCCGGAGCAGGCGCCGGAGCAGGCGTCGGAGCCGGAGCCCGCCGCGGAGCAGCCCGACCTGCGGAAACCGGAGTCGGAGCCGAAGCCGGAGGCCGCCCGCGTGCCGGAGCCCCGGCCCCGGCCGGAACCGGCCGCCGCCGAGGAACCGGTCCCCGCCTCTGCGCCGGTGCCGGTGACGGTGCCGGTGACCGAATCGGTGCCGGCCGTCGCCGAGCGGCCCGAGCCGGACCCCGCGCCCGAGCAGGCTCCTGCCGCTACCCCCACCGCCGCGCCCGCGCCCGCCCCCGCCCCCGCGCCGCGTCCCGCCGTGCGGGCAGGCCGGCCCGGTACCGCGCCCGCCGTCCCGCACGTCGGTGAGCGGCCGCCCACGTACGGGCCCGAGCCGACCGCCGTGCCGGAGGCGGACCCGGGCGCGCTGGGTTCCGTCGTCGCCGACACCGTGCTGGAGGGCGCCCAGTACGCCACCACCACCCTGCGCGCCACCTCCGTCCGCGGAGACTCGGCCCGCTACCGCGGCGAGCCGCGGCGCGACGCCCTGCTGGTGACCCGCTTCGGCGAGGGGACCGACGGCCTGCTGCTCGCCGTGCTCGGCGGGTTCGACCGGGCAGGCCCGGCCGGTGGTCCGGCGGCGGAGGAGGTCGCCGTCGCCGCCGCCGAGGCCTGCCGTCAGCTCGCCACCTCGATCGGGCGCAGCCGGACGGGCCTCGCCGCCGACCTGCGCGACGGCGCCCGGGACCGGCTCCGGTACGGCCTCCAGCGGCTCGCCACCGGCGCGTCCGCCCCGCTGCGCGCACTCGTCCCGGACCCGGACCCGGCTGCGGACCCGGCTTCGGACCCTGCTGCTGACCCGGCCTCCGCGACCGGCCCGGACGGGGAGGCCGAACCGTCCCCCGTGTCGCTGCACTGCCTGCTGGTCTCGCTCGACCCGGCGGCGGGCTACCGCGCGGCGTTCGGGGTCGGCCCGGGCGGGCTGTACCTGTTGCGTTCGGGGCACTGGATCGACGCGTACGCGGCGCGCCTGCTGCACCACCCGGACGGTCAGCCGCCGGTGCCCGAGGGACAGGTGCCGGGTGCGCGCCCGTTCCGCTTCCGGATGGTTCCGGCGACGCCCGGCGACATCCTGCTGCTCTGCACCCCGGGTCTGGCGCGGCCGATCGCCGACGAGCCGGCGGTCGCGCACTTCCTGGCCTCGCACTGGGCGCACCCGCACCCGCCGGGCACGGTGGACTTCCTGCGCCAGGTCCAGGTCCGCGCCAAGGGCTACGCCGACGACCGCACCGCCGCCGCGGTCTGGACGGAGTAGGCGCGGACCGTCCCGGCCCGGCTTCCGGCGCTCGCCCCGCTCAGGCGGGCGTCGTGCCCAGCAGGGTGCCGCAGGCGGATTCGGCGAGGTGGAGGGCGCGGGGGCGGAGGGCGCCGGGGAGCCCGAGGGCGAGCGGGACGGCGAGGCCGTCGAGCAGGGCGCGGATCTGGCTGGCACGCTCCGCGGCGTCGCCGGGGGCGAAGCGGCCGGCGGCGGTGCCCTCCTCGATCAGGGCGACGAGGTCGGCCTGCCAGGGGGCCTCGATCTCCAGCTGTCCCCGGCGCAGTTCCTCGCCGGCGGGGGAGCGGCCCCACACCTCGACCCAGAGGATCCAGCGCGGGTCGCCCGGGCCCTCGGGCAGGTAGAGCGCCGTGTACCCGGAGAGCCGTGCACGGACGTCCCGGCCGCCGTCGGCGAGCAGGTCCCGGCGGCGGGCGCCGAGCTGCTCCTCGCTCCAGCGGAGGGTCTCCAGCAGGAGCTGGTCCTTGCTGCCGAAGTAGTAGAGCAGGTGGCCGGCGCTCATCCGCAGCTCCCTGCCGAGGCCGGCCATGGTGAGCTTGGCCAGCCCGTGTTCGGCGATCGCGGCCCGTGCGGTGGCGAAGACCTCCTCGCGGGGGCGTGCCGGTCGGCGGGGGCGGGCGTCCGCCATCTGTCCTGCTCCTCTGGAACCTGGGGGCGGCACGGGAGACCCGCGGGAGGCCACCACGATACCGGCCGTGTCCGGGAGGCCACGGAGGGGGACGAGGGCCGGTTCGGCCCGCGCTCCTGCGGGTACGTACCAACCACGCCGATCAACAGGACCATCCCGATCGGAGGGGATGCCCATGGCCACACTGATCGCCCTGTTCGCGGGGCTCGCGGTGATCGTGACCGGACTGTCGCTCCACCTTCGCCGCCGTCACAGCCGTCCCACCGAGAACCTCGACGGCCTGCTCGCCGAGCAGGAGCGGCTCGCCCAGCTGCGGGCCCTCCGCTCCTCCTACAGCTCGATCGCGATGCACAGCACGCACGGGCTCACCACCGACGACATCGGGAGGTACCACCGGTAGCCGCCCCCACCGCCCAAGGCCCTGGTGCCGACGACGGACGCGCGCGCCGGTCCAAGGTGCCCGGCGCGCCGCGTCGGCTGCGGAGCGGGACCCGTGGAGGGCGGCCGGGAAAGGCAGGCCCCCGCTCGGCTGCGGCCGGCGGGGGCTCGATCGCGTCCGGGGATCAGAGCGAGGCGTACCGGGTGACGTTGGTGACCTTGCAGCTGATCTTGCCCTTGGTCTCGACCGCGCCTTGCGCCTTGAGGGTGGCGGCCTGGCCGGCGGCGAGGTTGTTGGTGGCGGCCAGGCCTTCGCCGATACGCGTACCGGCCGCGTCGACGAACTCGACCTGGATCATGTAGTTGCTGCTCTTGCTGCTGCGATTGGTGACCTTGAGCTGCGCGGACGGCCAGTGCAAGGTGGCGTCGACGTCGCAGGAGGTGAGTTCGACGTCGCCTGTGGCGTCGGCGTTGCCGGGTGCTGCGGGCAGGCTCGGCACGGCGGTGGGCAGGGTCGGCACTGCGGCGGGCAGCGTGGGTGCGGGGGTGCCCGGGGCGGGGGGTGCTCCGGCGGTGGTGGCCTCGACGGCGGGGCCGGTCGGCGTGCTGGTGGTGATGCTGGGGTCGCACGCGGCCAGGCCGAGGACGGCGAGGCTGACGGCGGTGATGGAGAGGGTGGTGCGGCGCATGGGTCCCCCTGGGACACGGCGGGTCGTGGTGAGGGGACCGTATCGGCGCGCACCGGGGCCGCGACGTGGTGTGACGGAGCTGTGACCAAACTGGAAACGGTAAAGGGCCTTCCCGGCCCGTGAGTTGCCCCGGTGCCGATCCGCCGGTCGTGCCGGAACGTCCTGCTTCGGGGCCGTCGGGGGGGGGGCGGGTGGGGGCGCGGGGGCCCCCCCGCCTGTTATTTTTTATGGGGGGGGGGGGGGGGGGGGCCCCCCCCGGGGGGGGGGGCGC
>NZ_JBHXKE010000242.1:0-7332 GCF_042722765.1 Kitasatospora sp. NPDC058406 | reverse complement strand
TAGGGGCCCGCCCGGCCGCGTGGCTGCCCCGGGGCCCCCCCCGCGGGTGCGGCGGGCGCGCCGTGGGGGGGGCCGGGCGGGGGCGGCCGTTGGGGCGCCGCCCCCCCCCCGGCTCTTTCATGATCTAGCGGGAGGGGCCGGGAGAAGGCCACGGCAGGGGGCTGCGACCTCGTCCCGCCGGCGTCCGCCGTGGCGATGCGACGCCCCGGCCTGTCATGATGTCGACCTGAGGGACCGTCACGCCTTCGGCTGCTGCTGGGTGATGCAGTGGATGCCGCCGCCGTTGGCGAAGATCTCGCGGGCGTCGACCAGTTCGACCGTGCGGCCGGGGTAGGCCGCGCCGAGGACGGCGGCGGCCTCCTGGTCGCGCGGGTCGTCGAAGGCGCAGAGCACGACGACGCCGTTGGCGACGTAGTGGTTGATGTACGAGTAGTCCACCGGCTCGCCGTCCTCGTCCGACAGGACGGTGGGGGCGGGCAGTTCGATGACCTCCAGCTGTCGGCCCCGGGCGTCCGTGGCGGCGCGCAGGATCGCCACCAGCTCCCGGCACACCTCGTGGTCGGGGTGCGACGGGTCGGGCTGGACGTGGGCGACGACGACGCCCGGGCGGACGAAGGCGGCGACGATGTCGATGTGGCCGCGGGTGCCGAACTCGTCGTAGTCGCGGGTGAGTCCGCGCGGCAGCCAGATCGCCTTGGTGGTGCCGAGGAAGGCGTGCAGCTCGGCCTCGACCTCCTCCTTCGTCCAGTCGGCGTTGCGGCCCTCGCCGAGTTGGACGGTCTCGGTGACCAGGACGGTGCCCTCGCCGTCGACGTGGATGCCGCCGCCCTCGTTGATGAGCCGCGAGGCGAACCGCCGGACACCGGTCAGTTCGCCGATGTGCTCGGCGACGTGCTGGTCGTTCTCCCAGCGGGCCCAGGACTGGGCGCCCCAGCCGTTGAAGATCCAGTCGGCGGCGGCCAGGCCGCCCTTGCCGTCGATCAGGAAGGACGGGCCGATGTCGCGCATCCAGGCGTCGTCCAGCGGGCGCTCGACGATCTCGACCTCCTCGGCGACGTACTTGCGCGCCTCCGCCGTCCCGCCCGTGTTGACGACCAGGGTGACCGGCTCGTACCGGACGACGGTGTTGGCGACCGCGGCCCAGGCCTCGCGCGCCGCGTGCAGGTGCTCGGGGGTGTCGAAGGTCGGGTTGTCGGTGGGGAACGCCATCCAGGTGCGGTCGTGCGGGTGCCACTCGGCGGGCATCCGGTAGCCGAGCGAGGCGGGGGTGGGGGTGGTCATCGTCGTGTTTCCTTGCGGGGCGGGTGAGGGTGGCCGGGGGGAGGGGGAGTCGGGTCGGAGGTCGGTCAGAGGAAGTAGAGGCGGCTGAGCGAGACGCTGTCGGCGGGCTCGGAGCGCAGCGGGGAGCCGTCGAGCGAGACCAGGCCGGTCTCGGTGACGTCGACGCGGCCGATCCTGGCGTTGCGGACCATGTCGCGCGGACCGATGCCGCGGGTGTTGCGGACGCCGACGCGTCGGCGTCGGGTGGGCAGGCCGTCGGCGGCCTTGTCGAGGTAGGCGCCGTCGGCGGCGGCCTGGGAGACGAAGGCGACGGAGAGGTCGGCGGCGGTGGCGCCGTGGGCGCCGAACTGGGGCCCGAGGACGAGGGGTTCGCAGCGGTCGGTGGAGGCGTTGGGGTCGCCGACGACGCCGTAGGCGGGGAAGCCGGCCTTGAGGACGAGCTGGGGCTTGGCCCCGAAGTGGTCGGGGCGCCAGAGGACGATGTCGGCGAGCTTGCCGACCTCGATGGAACCGACCTCGTGGGCCAGGCCGTGGGCGATGGCGGGGTTGACGGTGAGCTTGGCGATGTAGCGCAGGACGCGTTCGTTGTCGTCGCCGCCCTCGGTGGTGCCGTAGGAGCCGGTGCCGTCGAGGGGGCCGAGCTCGGCCTTCATCTTGCCGGCCATGGCGAAGGTGCGGCGGACGGTCTCGCCGGCGCGGCCCATGCCCTGCGCGTCGGAGGAGGTGATGCCGATGACGCCGAGGTCGTGCAGGACGTCCTCGGCGCCCATGGTGCCGGCGCGGATGCGGTCGCGGGCCATGGCGGCGTCGCCGGGGAGGTCGACCTTGAGGTCGTGGGCGGAGACGATCATGCCGAAGTGCTCGCCGAGGGCGTCGCGGCCGAAGGGGAGGGTCGGGTTGGTGGAGGAGCCGATGACGTTGGGGACGCCGGCCATCTTGAGCACGTTGGGGACGTGTCCGCCGCCGCAGCCCTCGATGTGGAAGGCGTGGATGGTGCGGCCGTCGAGGACCCTGAGGGTGTCCTCGACGGAGAGGCACTCGTTGAGGCCGTCGGTGTGCAGGGCGACCTGGACGTCGTACTCCTCGGCGACGCGCAGGGCGGTGTCCAGGGCGCGGGTGTGGGCGCCCATGTCCTCGTGGACCTTGAAGCCGGAGGCGCCGCCCTCGGCGAGGGCCTCGATCAGGGGGGCCGGGTCGGAGGAGGAGCCGCGGCCGAGGAAGCCGATGTTGACCGGCCAGGCGTCGAAGGCGTTGAAGGCGTGCCGCAGGGCCCAGGGCGAGTTGACGCCCACTCCCCAGACCGGGCCGAACTCCTGGCCGATGACGGTGGTGACGCCGGAGGCGAGCGAGGCCTCCATGATCCGCGGCGAGAGCAGGTGCACGTGGGTGTCGATGGCGCCCGCGGTGGCGATCATGCCCTCACCCGAGACGATCGTCGTCCCCGTCCCGACGACCACGTCGACGCCGTCCAGGGTGTCCGGGTTGCCGGCCCGGCCGATCGAGGCGATCCGGCCGCCGATCAGGCCGATCGAGGTCTTCCGGATGCCCTGGACCGCGTCGATCACCAGGACGTTGCTGATCACCACGTCGCAGGTGTCGCGGACGGCGGCGGGCTTGAGGTGCAGGCCGTCGCGGGCGGTCTTGCCGAAGCCGGCCAGGAACTCGTCGCCCGGCGCCTGCGAGTCGGACTCGACCCGGACGATCAGGCCGGAGTCCCCGAGCCGGACCCGGTCCCCTGCGCGGGGGCCGTGGACGGCGATGTAGTCGTGCGGGGTGATGGCGGTCACGACTCGACCTCCGCGTCGTCGAAGCCGGTCAGGTATCCGGTGGCGCGGGCCTTGGCCAGCGCGGCCTCCTTGGCGCCGGGCGCGTCCAGCGGGCCGTCCACCAGGCCCGCGAAGCCGATCGCGACCCGGCCGCCGCCGATCGGGACGAGGCCGACCTCGACGGTGGCGCCCGGGTCGAAGCGGACCGAGGAGCCCGCCGGCACCGCGAGGTGGGTGCCGTAGGCGGCGGCCCGGTCGAAGGCCAGCCGGGGGTTGGCCTCGAAGAAGTGGAAGTGCGAGGTGACCGAGATCGGCACCCCGGAGGTGTTGTGGACGGGCAGGACGACGGTCTCCTCGACCGGGTCGTAGCCCGCGCCGTCGCCGGCCAGTGCGCCGCCGGGAGCCTCGTCGCCGAGCGAGCCGGCGCCCCGGAACGGGTCGTTGACCACGGCGAGACGGGTGCCGTCGTCGAAGACCGCCTCGACCTGGACCACGGTGACCACGTCGGGCACGCCGGGCAGGACGTCGTCGGCGCCGAGGACCGAGCGGCCGGCCTCGACGGCCTCGGCCAGGCGCCGGCCGTCGCGGGCTGCCTCGCAGACGGTGTCCGCGATCAGCGCGGTGGCCTCGGGGATGTTGAGGCGCAGGCCTCTGGCACGGCGGGCGCGGGCCAGCTCGGCTGCTGTGAAGATCAGCAGCCGGTCCCGCTCGGTGGGGGTCAGTCGCACGGTTCCTCGCTCGCGGTCGCCGGGGAGGGTGGGTGGGCGGTGGGGCCGGGGTTCCTGGGGGAGCTGGTGAACGTGGTTCCGGAGGGAAGTTAGAACGCCGTTCAAACATCCCGGGTCATTGAACCCGGACCCGGCCACCCTGTCCAGCGTTGCCGCTCGGGCGGCGTTCGGCTCGCCGGGAGCCGCCATCGGGCCCGGCGTGTCGCCGACGCGGCCGGGCGGCGGGCCTCGAAAGCGGACCGTATGCTTCGCAAACCTGTCCGGTGCGGGCAGTTGGATCACGCAGAAAGCCCCGTGCCCCTTTCACCCCAGGTGATCGCCCGTGCACTGTTCCAAATGCCGAAAGGTGGGCATGAGGATGGGTGGTCAGAACCACGGGGCCACCCGACCGGCGGGGGATCCGGCCCGGGGGCCCGGAGCGAGGGCGGGGGCAGGAGTGATGGACGGTCAGTCGCGATTCCCGCGACAGCGGACGGGTTCGGGGGGCGCCTTCCGGCCCACGGGTCACGGCGGTACGGCGACCCCGGCGGGCACCGGCCCGGCAGGTGCCGGTTCGGTGAGCGCGGCCGGCGCCGCGCTGCAGGGCGTACCGGCACCGGGGTGTGCACTGCACCGCCGGCTCCACCTGGCGGTGGAGGCGGCCGACCTGGTCGCCGTCGGCGCGGTCCGCCGGCGGCTGCGTGCGGCCCTCGGGCACTGGGGGGTGCCGGAGCTGGCCGACACGGCCGAGCTGCTCTCCTCCGAGCTGGTCACCAACGCACTGCAGCACACCAGTCAGGGCGCCGTCTTCGACGCGGTGCTGACCGCCGACCTGCGGCTGCGGATCGAGGTCCAGGACGCCGCCGCCCGGCTGCCCGGTCGCCGTCGCGACCCGGAGGCCGAGTACGCCACCTCGGGGCGCGGGCTGGTGCTGGTCGAGGCGCTGGCCGACTCCTGGGGCGTTCAGCTGAGAGGGGACGGCAAAGTCACCTGGTTCGAGCTGGCCTCGGCCGCGGCCTGACGCGGCCGAACACTGTTCGCTGTCGAACGATGCCCTGAAGTGAAGGGCAAAGCCAAGATTTCCGGCCCGTTGCCATTGCCGCTGGGCCGAACATTGGCCAGGATGGTGGGAATGTGTGTCCACGTGCGAGGAGCGGCGGGGAATTCTCACCTCGACTGACCGTCGCCCGTCGGCACCGAGCCACCGAGCACCACCCATCACACCGCCATGCGGCCCGTCCGGACGGTCGGCGCGGTCCGCCACGGCAGCGGCAGGAGCAGCATGCCCACAGAGCCCGAGTCACCGGGGCCGGCCCTCCCGTCCGGCTCGTCCACGACCGGGTCGGGCCGGACCAGACCCCCCGCCCAGGCGGCCCGGCGGCACGCGCTGCGCACAGCTCCCGGCCTGGCCGCCGGCCGCCTCGCGCCGATGCTCTCCGGTGGCCTGCCGGTCGTCCAGAGCGACTCCACGCCGGACTGGCTGGAACCGGCGATGGCCGCCAACGGCATCGGCTCCTTCGACTGGGACATCCGCCGCGACGTCCTGGAGGGCGACCAGCGGGCCTGCACGATCGTCGGCCTGGACACGGCGGACAAGAGCCGGTTCGACCGCACCTCCGCCTCCTTCCTGGCCCTGCTCCACCCCGAGGACGCCCCCGTGGTGCGCCGCCGCGTCGAGCGCGCCGTCGCCGAGCTGGGCCAGTGCGGCGCCTACTACCGCACGGTCGGCCCCAGCGGCACCATGCGGGCCGTCCGGTTCCGCGGCCGCGTCCTCGCCGACGCCTTCGGCCGTGCCTCCCGGATGGTCGGCTTCGTCTGGGACGCCACCGTCGAGCTGCACAAACGCGACCGCGCCGACCGGATGGCCCTGCTGCGCGAGGAGCGCTCCCGCTTCATCAAGGAGGCCGCCCGCGCCCTCTCCGAGGCCGTCACCGTCCGAGACGTCGCCCGGGTCTTCACCGAACTGCCGCTGCCCGGCCTCCCGCCGGACGGCCTGGTGCTCGCCGCCTTCGAGGCCGGCCGGGTGCAGATCCTCGGCGCCTCCGGCTACCGGGCCGAGGAGCTCGCCGGCTACGACCGCTCGGTGCTGCCGCAGACCCACCCGGCCGCCGAGTCCCTGCGCAACCGCTCGCCGGTCTTCTGCGCCAGTCGCGAGGAGTACCGCGAGCGCTACCCGGAGGTCTGGGAACAGACCCGGCGGACCAGCCGCAGCTCCTGGGCCTTCCTGCCGCTGGTGGCCAGCGGCCGGGCGATCGGCGTCTGCGTGGTCAGCTTCGACGACGACCGCCAGCTGGACGCGGACGAGCGCACCCTGCTCTCCACCCTCGGCGGGCTGGTCGCCCAGTCCCTGGCCCGGGCCCGGCTGCACGACGCCGAGCACGAGCTGGCGGCCGGCCTCCAGCGGGTCATGCTCCCGCGCACCGTCCCCTCGGTGCCCGGCGTCACCACCGCCGTCCGCTACCTGGCGGCCGGCTCCGGCCTGCAGATCGGCGGCGACTGGTACGACGTCGTCCCCCTGCCCGGCGGCCACGTCGGCCTGGTGATCGGCGACGTCCAGGGCCACGACGTGCACGCGGCCGGCATCATGGGCCAACTGCGGATCGCGCTGCGCGCCTACGCCGCGGAGGGGCACCCGCCCGCCGCGGTGATGGCCCGGGCCTCCCGGTTCCTCGCCGACCTCGACACCGACCACTTCGCCACCTGCACCTACGCCGAGGTCAACGTCGACTACGGCGTCGTCTACGCCGTCCGGGCCGGCCACCTCGACCCGGTGGTCCGGCGCGCGGACGGCACCGCGGCCAGCGTGCCGGTGGCCGGCGGACTGCCGCTGGGCATCGCCCCGGACGAGGAGTACCGGGTCACCCGGTTCAGCCTCGACCCGGGCGAGACCGTGCTGCTCTGCACCGACGGACTGGTCGAGTCACGCGGCATGGACCTCGACGAGGGCGTGGCCCGGCTCACCGCGGTGCTCGCCGAACCGCTCGCCGACCCCGCGCGGGCCGGCCGCGACCCGCTGGAGGTCCTGGCCGACCGGATCGCCTCCCAGGCCGCCGACTCCAGCGAGCGCGAGGACGACATAGCGCTTCTGCTGCTGCGCTGGGACGGCCCCGAGGGCGGCCTGGCCGCGCAGCAGCTGCGCCGCCGGATCGGGCAGGCGGACCTCGCCCGGATCTCCGAGGTCCGCGCCGAGCTGCGCGACGCGCTGCGCCGCTGGGGAGTGGCCGAGCTGATCGACACCGCCGAGCTGCTCACCTCCGAGCTGGTCACCAACGCGATCCGGCACACCGACCGCGACGCGATGTTCACCGCCCGGCTCTACCGGGAGCCGGCGGCGGACGGCGGCCGGGCCAGGCTGCGGGTCGAGGTCGAGGACGAGTCGGACCTCTGGCCGACCCGCCGTACGCCGGGCGAGCAGGCCTCCTCGGGGCGCGGGCTGATGCTGGTCGAGGCGCTGGCCGACGGCTGGGGCGTGGAGCCCCGGGGGTCGGGCAAGCGGATGTGGTTCGAGATCACGGCGACGGCGACCGCCGCCGCCGGGGCGACGGCGGGCTGACCGGCGGCCGGGCCGGCGGCGGGCC
>NZ_JBHXKE010000241.1:0-13532 GCF_042722765.1 Kitasatospora sp. NPDC058406 | reverse complement strand
GCGCGGGGACGGCCGCGTGCCTCGTAGGGGCGATCCGACTAGGCACTCGGTCAACGGCTATGGGATATGCGGTGGCGGCCACGGCTCCGCCGGTCGGGGGCCGGGTTGGTCTCGGGGCTGAAGTGGCCGGCCTGGCGGGCGATCCAGGCGTACTCGGTGCTGCCGTCGGGAAGGCGGCGCAGTTCCCAGCGGCCGTGGCGGGTGATGGGCGGCGGGGGCGGGGTGTCCTCAATGCGCAAGCTCGTGACCACGCCGACGACGACGGTCGTGATGGCGAGCGCGAGGAGGACGGCCAAGGCGGTGCCGACGAGGAAGCTGCTCATTGGGAGCGGGCGTGCCTCTCGGTGTCGCGGAGGAGATTGAGGAGGTTCAGGAGGGTCGAGACGGGCGCGTTGCCGAAGTCGACGAGGAGGCGGCCCTCGACGGTGGTGCCGTTGATGGCGGCCGATCCCCACTGGATGCCGAACGGGCGTCCCGCTTCGTGGAGTTCGCGGAGGAGCGCGGCGACCTCGGACTCGGTGTAGGTGCGGAGGACGGGGTCGTGGGGCGTGAGCGGGGCGGGGTGGTGGTCGTCTCTCACGCGGCGGCGTCCAGTTCGTACCAGACGACCTTGCCGTTCTTGGTGGGGTCGGCGCCGAAGCGGTGGGTGAGGGCGCGGACGAGGTGGAGGCCCCGGCCGGACACCTCGAAGGGGCCGGAGGAGAAGGGGGATTCGGGGAGCGTGGGGCTGTCGTCGCAGACGCACACGCGGAGGGTGCGGGGGAGGAGGGTGACGATGACCAGCGGCGCCTGGCAGTCGGCGTGTCGCCAGGCGTTGAAGTAGAGCTCGTGGAGTGCGAGTTCGGCGTCGTGAATGGTGTCCGGGTGCCAGCCGGAGGAGGTGAGGGCGCGACGCAGTTCTTTACGGGCGGCGGACCAGTCGGGCGGGTTGAAGGCACGCATAGGAGACCTCCGAGGAGGGGTGGAGTGAGGAGAAGCGGCGGCGGACGCGCCACCATCAGGCGGGGTGGACCGAAGCCGGCCGCTTTGCTGGGCAGGAAGACAGCAGGCATCGGCCGCCCGGATGAACGGGCGGTACTGACGATCCGTCGGATCGCTGTGAGAAAGACCATAGCCGAAAAGGCCTCTATTTATAGGTTGATGGAGGGAAGTTCCCTCTACCGTGTACTCCGAGCCGGGATGGACCTGCCCACTGCCAGCGCGGCACACTGATCCAGCACCGGTAGAGAGGACGTCATGGCCCTTCGCTCCAACCCGACTCTCCGTCAACGACGGCTCGGTGCCGAGCTGAGACGGATGCGTGAGCAGGCGGGCCTCGGCGGTAGCCAGCTCGCCCGAATCCTGGGCATCAGTCCTGCCCAGGTGAACCAGATGGAGATGGCGAAGATCGGCGTCAGTCCGGAACGTCTCCGACTGGTCGCTTCGGCGTGCAACTGCGCCAATGAGTCGCTGATCGACGTCTTGGCGCACATGGCGACGGAACGCGGCAAGGGGTGGTGGGAGGAGTTCCGCGGAGTTCTGACGACAGACTTCCTGGAAGTCGCCGAGCTTGAGGCCCATGCCACGCGGCTGACGTTCTGTACGACTGCCTACATGCCGGGCCTGCTCCAGACGAGCGCCTATGCGTCGGCGGTCTTCGCTCGGTTGTTTCCCCCACTTTCCTCGCACGAGATCGACACCAGGACCGCGTTTCGAATCAGGCGCCAGGAGATCGTCCGCTCCGGTGCCACCCCGCTGCGAACGTTCATCCACGAAGCTGCGCTGCGCATGCAGTTCGGCGGACCCAAGGTGCTCGTGGAGCAACTCGGGGCACTCCTGGCCGATGCCGAGCGGCCTGGGATCTCTGTACGCGTTGTGCCGTTCACCGTCGACACCTTCCCGGGTGCCGGCGAGAACCTCACCTTCGCCGAAGGCTCGATCCCTGAACTGGACACCATCGAGATAGATGTCTCCCAGGGTGCGTTGTTCCTCGATTCGCCAGCCGATCTGGCCAACCATCGAGCGATCTTCTCGCGCCTCGACTCCACGGCCCTCGCCGAAGATGAGTCACGCGAGTTCATCCTGGCTGTCATGAAGGAAGTGAAGCCCACCAATGTCTGAGTCCACGTGGCAGAAGTCCAGCTTCAGCGCTTCGAGCAACGAGTGTGTGGAGGTCCGTACGAGCAGTGGGCTGGTCGAACTCCGTGAGTCCGACGACGGCGAGGTCATCATCCGCACCACTCCCGATGCCTTCGCCGATCTCCTGCGCGCGATCAAGGCCGGTGAACTCGACCACCACGCGTGACCTTTGCGGCGCCTCGCTGTCTCGGAGCCAGGCGCCGCCTGCCCTCCCAGCCTCCCGCTCCTCACCTTCGGGGTCCTCTGAACTCCCGGGCGAAAGTAAGGCGCGCGCAGGAAGTCGACCGGTCCGACTTCCTGCGCGAGGTGGTGCCGGTCCTCCTGCCGCTCGATGTTCGAGCCGCTCAGGACTGCGTCTTGCCGGTACTGCCCGGCGTGCGGACGCCACCGCCACGCCTCCGGCGAAACGGTTCAGCGTCGGCGTAAAGGCGGGCGGACAGGCTCCGGCCGCTATTGGCGGCGGTCGGCGTCCAGGGGCAGGCCATCGTGCGCGTGGCCAGCCACCACGAGCGATCCGTGCTCGCCTCCTCAAGATCGGCCAGCCGTACGAGCGCGTGGCGGAGAAGGGCCGGCGGGAGCCGGCCTCGGCGTCTCACGGAGTGCTCAAGCATGTAGTGTCCGAGCCCCGCCGGCCAGATGAACTCGCCGTCGGTCAGTTCTGCGCTGCCGTTGGGGATCCCGCAGATGCGACACGACGAGACACCCATGAACCGGCGGGCAAGCTGCCCGCCCTCCAGACAGTCGAAGATCATCGAGCGTTCTGATTCGCTCCAGTCCGGATCGATCAGAGCTGACGGGTGCGGAAGGCCGGGCGACTCCGGCGAGTACCAGAACCCGAGTGCCTTGGGACGCATCGCCCAACAGAGCCTTTCGAGGCTTCGGCCCGGAGGCCACCGATCCGCCACCGACGTCATGGTGAGCAGGCAGACGGTGTCCGAGAGCCGACTCGCCCACCACCGGCAGGAGCTCGCACTCCGGCTGCGGGGAGAGTCGGGCGGGCCGACTTTCTAGGAGGGGGCTGTTCCGTCTTCGGCGGGTGCTGCGGCGGCGTCGAGGCGGCGGACGAGTTCGCGCAGGGCGCGGAGTTCGCGGTCCAGGGCGCGGGCGCCCTCGACGGTCAGGGCGACCCAGGTGCGCGGCCGGCGGCCGGCGTAGCCCTCGGTGACCGTGACCAGGCCGGAGTCCTCCAGGACCTTCAGGTGCCGGGACAGGTTGCCGTCGGTGAGGCCCAACTCCTGCTTGAGGAAGCCGAACTCCACGCTCTCGGCCTCGCGGGTGACGGTCAGGACGCCGAGCCGGACCCGCTGGTGGACGGTGTCGTCCGGGTCCAGGGTCGGGTGCGGCCGCTCGGCCGTGTCCTGGTCCGCGCCGCCGGTCGCGGCGGGCGCCTCCGCATCGTTCATGCCGTGGCGTGCCTGGCGACCGGCACCGCCAGCAGCGCGAGCGTGCCGAAGAGCAGCAGTGGCACTCCCGAACCGCTCAGCCGGGTGCGGGTCCGCGCCCGCAGCCCTTCCGCGTCGGCCAGCAACCGCGCCGGGTCGTTCGTCGTGACCGTGTCGACCGTGTCGACCGTGCTGATCGGTTCCATGCGCCACCCCTCGTTCGCATCCACCGCGCCGACTGCGCGGGTGGGATCCCCCCGGTGAATGAACTTCGCATCGCAAAGTAGATGGCGGTCAAGAGTTCACGTTGATCCAAAGCTCAAGGGTGCCCGAGAAGGAGAAGGGGCCCGCCGCGAGGTGCGGCGGGCCCCTTCCGGGTGGGTCAGCGGGTGGCGGCCAGGGCCTCCAGCAGGCGGTCCAGGGAGGTGCCGAGGCCCCAGCGGGCCGCGAGGTCCTCCAGGGTCATCGGGTCGAGCGGCTCCGAGGGGAGGGCGGGGTCGAACGCCGGGAGCGGGGCGTCGGTGGCGACCCGCACCACGGTCGGGGCGACGTCCAGGTAGGCGGAGCCCTCGACCAGGTTGCGCCGCCGGGCCGGGGTCAGCCGCGAGCCCACGTCCAGCGCGGCGGCGCGGATGCCGGCCAGGTCGCCGTACTCGTGGATCAGCTGGGCGGCGGTCTTCTCGCCGATGCCCTTGACGCCCGGCAGGCCGTCGCTGGCGTCGCCGCGCAGAGCGGCCATGTCCGCGTACCGGTCGCCGCGCACGCCGTACTTCTCCTGCAGCAGGGCGTCGTCGGTGACCTGGAGGTTGCCCATGCCCTTGACCGGATAGAGCACGGTGATCGCGCGGGCGTCGTCCACCAGCTGGAACAGGTCGCGGTCGCCGGTGACGATCTGGACCGGGCCGGTGGCGCCGGCGGTGAGGGTGCCGATCACGTCGTCGGCCTCGTAGCCGGGGGAGCCGACCCGGGCGATGCCGAGCGCGTCCAGGACCTGCTCGATCACCGGGACCTGCGGGGAGAGGTTGTCCGGCACCTCCTCCTCGCCGTTCTCGGCCGCCTCGGCGAGCCGGTGCGTCTTGTAGGAGGGGATCAGGTCCACCCGCCACTGCGGGCGCCAGTCGGCGTCCATGCAGGCGACCAGCTGGTCGGGCCGGTGGTCGTGGACCAGCCGGGCGATGAAGTCCAGCAGGCCCCGGACGGCGTTGACCGGCTCACCCTGCGGCGAGCGCAGGGTGTCCGGTACGCCGAAGAAGGCCCGGAAGTAGAGGCTGGCGGAGTCGAGCAGCATCAGGCGGGGTGCGGTCACGCCTCCGATCATGCCGTACCGGGCGGACAGCCGGCCGGTACCGGTGCGCGCCGGTCGGTGCGCACCGGCGGGAGCCGGCGGCGGGGCGGGTCCGGGCGGGCGGGGTGCCGGACCGGCTCAGTGCTTGTGCGGACCGGCGCGGTGGACGGGGCCGTGCGCGTCCGCGCAGTGCTCGGGGACCGGACCGCCGGGGGTGGTGATCTGGAGCAGTGCGCCCGCCTCGTCCTCGCCGACGTGGTCGACCTGGAGGGTGCTGTGCGAGATCCCGTACTCCTTGGAGAGCTTGCGCTGCAGCTCGCGGCGGACGGCGTGGCAGTCGCCGCCGGGGGTGACGAGGATGTGCGCGGACAGGGCCGGCTGGTTGGAGGTGATCTCCCAGATGTGCAGGTCGTGGATCTCCTCGACCAGCGGCTGGGTGACCAGCCGGTCCGCCACCGCGTCCGGGTCGATGCCGGCCGGGGCGGCTTCGAGGAAGATCCGCCCGGAGTCGCGGACCAGGCCGATGCCGGCCTTGAGCATCAGCGCCACCACGATCAGCGAGGCGATCGAGTCGGCGCGGACGAAGCCGGTGGTCACCACGATCAGGCCGGCGACGGCGGTCGCGATGAACGCGTAGAGGTCGGTGAGCACGTGCTGGAAGGCGCCCTCGACGTTGAGCGAGCTGCGGTTGGCCTTGGACATGCACCAGGTGGCGGCGATGTTCACGACGATTCCGACCAGCGCGGTGACCAGCACCAGCGAGCCGGCTACCTCCGGGGGCTCGAACAGCCGGGTGATCGCCTCGTAGCCGAGCCAGGCGGAGAGGATCAGCAGCGTCACGCCGTTGGCCTGGGCGGAGAGGATCTCCGCGCGCTTGAGCCCGTAGGTGTAGCCGCCCCGGGCCGGGCGGGCGGAGAGCCGCATGGCGATCAGGGCGAGCACGATCGAGGCGGCGTCGGTGAGCATGTGCGCGGCGTCCGAGATCAGCGCCAGCGAGTGGGCGGCGAAGCCGACCACCACCTCCCCGGCCATGAACACCACGATCAGTACGAGTGCGCTGACCAGCCAACGGCGGTCCGCGTCCGCGGCCACGCCGTGCGAGTGGCCGCCGTGGCCGCCGTGGGTGTGGCCGCCGTGCGCCTGCTTGTGGTCATGAGCATGATCATCATAGTGCTCGTGCCCGGCCATCGAAGTCCTCTCCTGGACGTGCGGGGGTGGGGGGAAGGGGGCGCGACTGCCCTGCATCCGAAGTGAACCTCAGATCGAACGAAGATCCAAAGGCTGCATTGGAGACCGTTGTCATTGCCGTGCCGTAACCCCCGTCCGGTATCGTCGCGCCGCCGTCTAACGGGGGAGTCGCACATGGGCGTGACCGGCCGGGTGAGCCTGGGTGAGATAGCCCGGGAGTGGGGACGGATCGGGGTGCTCGGCTTCGGCGGACCGCCCGCACACATTCTGCTGCTGCGGCGGCTCTGCGTGGAGCGGCGCGGATGGCTGACGCCGACCGAGTTCGAGGACGGCATCGCGGCGACCAATCTGCTGCCCGGGCCGGCCTCCACCCAGTTGGCCGTACTCACCGCCGGCCGGCTGCGCGGCACCCCCGGCGCGCTGGTCGGCGGGGTCTGCTTCATCGCGCCGGGACTCGTGCTGATCCTGGTGCTCGCGGCGCTCCTCCTGGCCGGCGACCCGCCGCTCGCGGTGCTCGGCGCGGCGGCCGGTGCCGGCGCGGCCGTTCCGGCGGTCGCCGTGCAGGCCGCGACCTCGCTGGTCCCGGGCAGCTTCGCCCGGGCCGGGCGGGAGCGGGCCGCCCGCACCCGCTGGGCCGGGTACGCGGCGGCGGGCGCGGCGGCCGCGATCGTCACCGGGCCCTGGCTGGTGCTGGTCCTGATCGCGGCGGGGCTGGCCGAGGCGGCGCTGCGCGGACGGCCGGACCGGCTGTCCGGCGACCGGCCGTCCGGCGACCGGCCGTCCGGCCCGGCCGCCGCGCTGCCGCTGGCCGTCGGGCTGCCCGCGCTCGGCGGACTGGGCGCCGTGGCCTGGGTGGCGTTCAAGGTGGGGGCGCTCTCCTACGGGGGCGGCTTCGTGATCATCCCGTTGATGCGGGACGACGCGGTCAACCGCTACCACTGGATGACGGACGGACAGTTCCTCAACGCCGTCGCCCTCGGCCAGGTCACCCCCGGCCCGGTGGTGCAGACCGTCGCGGTGGTCGGCTACGCGGCCGCCGGGCTCGTCGGTGGGCTGCTGGCGGCGGCGGTCGCCTTCGCGCCGTCGTTCCTCTTCGTGATCGTCGGCGGACGCCACTTCGACCGGCTCCGCGCCGACCGGCGGGTGCAGGACTTCCTCACCGGCGCGGGGCCGGCCGTGATCGGCGCCATCGCCGGATCGGCCGTGCCGCTCGCCGCCGCGCTGGGTCACGTCTGGCAGTGGGGGGTCCTGGCCGGGGCGCTGCTCTGGCTGGTCGCGGCCCGGCGCGGCGTGGTGCTCACCCTGCTGGCCGCCGGAGCGGCCGGCGTGCTGGCGGCGGTCGCCGATCTGCCAGTGGCGTGAACCCTCCCGAGGGGGCTCACCCGACCGGGTGACGCCGGTTTGCGCGCCCCCGTGCGCCTGCGCAACGATCGGCGCCCGTGAAGATCACTACGGCGGAGGCCGTCCACTGGCTCGTCGAACTGGAGCCCATCGCCGCCGATCTGATGAACCGTCACCTCGCAGCGGCGCGCGAGTGGTTCCCGCACCAGTACGTGCCGTGGAGCCTCGGGCGGGATTTCGACGGGCCGCTCGACGGTGAACCCTGGCGGGCCGAGCACTCCACGCTCGCCCCGGCCGTCCGCTCCGCCCTGGTGGTCAACCTGCTGACCGAGGACAACCTCCCCGGCTACCACTGGACCATCGCCGCGCAGACCTCCCGCGACGGAGCCTGGGGGGCCTGGCTGCACCACTGGACCGCCGAGGAGGACCGGCACGCCGTCGCCATCCGCGCCTACCTGCACGCCTCCCGCGCCGTCGACCCGATCGCGCTGGAGCGGGCCCGGATGGCCCAGGTCGCCACCGGCACCCTCCCCGAACCGGACGGCGTGCTCGGCCTGGTCGCCTACGCGGCGGTGCAGGAGCTCGCCACCCGGGTCAGCCACCGCAACACCGGCCGGCTCAGCGGCGACCCGGTCTGCGACCGGCTGCTCACCCGGGTCGCCCAGGACGAGAACCTGCACATGGTCTTCTACCGCGAACTGCTGCGGGCCGCCCTGGCGTCGGACCCGGATCAGGTCCTGGTCACCCTCGACGCGACCGTCCGCGGCTTCGCGATGCCCGGCCAGGGCATGCCCGGCTTCGCCCGGCTGGCCGGCGAGATCGCCGTCGCGGGCGTGTACGACCTGCGGGTCCACCACGACGAGGTGCTCGTCCCGCTGCTCCGCTCGCTCAAGGTCCTCGAACTGACGGGACTCGGCCCCGCCGGCGAGCAGGCGCGCGAACGGCTCGCCGGGTACCTGGAGCACCTCGACGCCAGGGCCTCCCGGTTCGTCGAGCGCCGGGACCGGGCGCTCGACGTCCGGGCCCGGCGCGAGCAGGCCGCCACGGCCTGAAGCGCCCCGCGGCGCCGCCGTCCCGCGGCCCTGCCGCTCCGCACCGCCGTCCCGCGGCGTCCGCCCCGAAGCGCCGCCGACCCGCGTCGCCCTTCCCGGTGCCGCCGACCCGCGTCGCCTCGCGCGGGCCGTCCGGTACCGCCCGCCCGTTCCCCGAACAGGAGAGGTATGACCACCACCACTGTCGGCACCACCACCGTCGGCACCAGCGCCGCCGACATCGAGTTCCACTACGACCTCGGCAATGACTTCTACGCCCTCTGGCTCGACGAGACGCTCAGCTACTCCGCCGCCGTCTGGGACGGCATCGCCCCCGGCGAGCCCGACACCACCGCCCTGCCCCGCGCCCAGCGGGCCAAGCTCGACCTGCACCTCGACCTGGCCGGCGCCGCCTCCGACGCCGGGTTCCGCCTGCTCGACGTCGGCTGCGGCTGGGGCGGCCTGCTCACCCACGCCGTCCTCACCGGCCGGGCCGGCGAGGCCACCGGGCTCACCCTCTCCCGCGCCCAGCACGCCCACGTACGGGGGCTCGCGCTCCCCGGCGTCGACGTCCGGTTGGAGAGCTGGGACGGCCACCGCCCCGAGCGGCCCTACGACGGGATCGTCTCGATCGGTGCCTTCGAGCACTTCGCCACCGCCGACATGGACGCCGCCGGACGGCTCGCCGCCTACCGCGGCTACTTCGAACGCTGCCACGGCTGGCTGCGCCCCGGCGCCCGGATGTCGTTGCAGACCATCGCCTACGACGGCGTGGCCGGCGGCGACGGTCCGGTCGGCTCGTTCGTCGCGGCCGAGGTCTTCCCCGGTGCGGCGCTGCCCCGGCTCGGCGAGATCGTCACCGCCGGGGACCCGTACTTCGCGGTGACCGCCGTCCGGGCCTCCGCCGAGGACTACGCCCGCACCCTGGGCGCCTGGTCCGCCCGGCTGCTGCGGGCCCGCGCCGAGGCGGAGGCACTGGTCGGCCCGGACGGTTTCCGCCGCTACCGCCGCTACCTGCGGGCCTGCGAGGTCACCTTCCTGCGCGGCGCCGCCACGCTCTACCGGATCGGCTTCCGGCGGCGCGACGAACCGCTCCGGCTGCCGGTCTGAGGCCCGGGTGGACCCCTCGAACGGCCCGGTTGCCCGGCCGCGGGCGTGGGCGGCGGTGGCCGTCGTCTGCGCCGCCCTCTTCCTCCTCGGGCTCGACTTCACCGTCCTCAACGTGGCGATCCCGAGCCTGCGGGACGATCTCCGGCCGACTCTGGCCGAGACCCAGTGGATCGTCGACGGTTACGCGCTCGCGCTGGGCGGCTGCGTGCTCGCCGCCGGCGCGCTCGGCGACCGGTACGGCCGGCGGCGGGCCTTCGCGACCGGACTCGCCGTCTGCGCGCTCGCCTCGGCGGCCGGTGCGCTCGTCGACGGCCCGGCCGGACTCGTCGCCGCACGCTGCGCGATGGGCGTCGGCGCGGCACTGTTCATGCCCTCGACGCTCTCCACCGTGGTGCACGTCCTGCCCGCGGCGGCCGACCGGCGGCGGGCGATCGGGATCTGGGCGGCGGTGGCCGGCGTCGGCGCGCTGTTCGGTCCGGTGGTCGGCGGCCGGCTGGTCGAACAGCACGGCTGGCAGGCCGCGTTCTGGCTCAACGTCCCCGTGGTGGCGGCGATCCTGGTGGTCACCCCGGTGATCCCCGAGTCGCGCGATCCGGAGGCCCGGCCGCTGGACCGGCTCGGCGCACTGCTCTCCTGCGCCGCTCTGCTCACCCTCGTGTGGGGGATCATCGAGGCGCCCGGACGCGGCTGGACCAGCCCCGAGGTGCTTGCCGC
This sequence comes from Kitasatospora sp. NPDC058406, assembly GCF_042722765.1. NCBI lineage: Bacteria > Bacillati > Actinomycetota > Actinomycetes > Kitasatosporales > Streptomycetaceae > Kitasatospora > Kitasatospora sp. NPDC058406. The sequence goes on along the minus strand of NZ_JBHXKE010000241.1, from coordinate 3,363 downwards.
CCTCGCCGCCGCCACGCTGCTGCTCGGCCTCTTCGTGCTGCGCCAACTCCGCTGCGCCGCACCGATGGTGCCGGTCCGGCTGCTGCGCGACGGGCCGGTCTGGCCGGCCACGGTCTGCCTGGCGCTGATGTCCTTCGCGATGTTCGGCGCGATGTTCCTGCTGACCCTCTACCTCCAGCAGGTCCGGGGCCTCTCGGCCTGGCAGGCCGGCCTGCGGATGGTCCCGCTCTCGCTGGGGCTGGCCGTCGGGGCCGTCCTCGGCCCGGTGGTCGCCCGGTACGCCGGCGCGCGCGTCCCGGTCGCGGCCGGGCAACTGCTGATCGCCGCCGGATTCGTTCAACTCGGCCGTCTCGGCGTGGAGTCCGGGGACGCGCCGGTGTTCGTCTTCGAGGCGGTCTCCGGTTTCGGCGCCGGGCTGATGGCGCCGGTCGCCACCGAGCTGGTGATGAGCGCGGTGCCGGCCGCCATGGCCGGGGTCGGATCGGCCCTCAACGACGCCACCCGGCAGGTCGGTTCGACCCTCGGCGTGGCGGTGCTCGGCTCCGTGCTGGCCACCGCCGCGGCCGATGCGGCGACCGGCGACCGTATCGCGTTCACCACCGGGCTCACCGCGGCGGCGCAGGTCGGCGGGGCCGTCGCCGCGGCGGGCGTCCTGCTCGCCTGGTTCCGTCTGCCCGCCCGCCTCCCCGTCCCGCAGCCTGCCGCGCGGCCCGTCCTTCAGGCCGTCCCACAGGCCGTCCTGCCGCCCGTCCTCGCCCCCGAACCGGACCGAACGGCCCGGCCGTTCGCACCGTCCGCCACTGAAAGGAACGTCCCATGAACGACAGCTTCACCGTCCTGCGTGCCTGCCTGGTCGAGGAGTTCGAGGTGCCGGCCGCCCTCGTCACGCCCGAGGCCACGCTGGCCTCGCTGTCGCTCGACAGTCTCGCGCTGGTCGAACTCTCCCTGCTGGTCGAGGAGCGGATCGGCGTCACCGTCCGCGACATCCGGCCGGACTCCACGCTCGGCGAACTGCTCGCCCACGCCGGTGCCGCCCCGGCCGAGGTCGATGGCCCGGGCGCCGTTCCGGTCGCCGGCCGGGGTGCCGCTGCGGGTGCCGCACCGGGCGCCCTTCCGGCTCCCGGTGCCGCCCCGCTCGTCGGTGTCGATCTGACCGCGGGCGCCGTCAGTTGAGCGCCCACACGGTGGCCGACCGGGCGGTGGCGGTGACCGGGCTCGGCCTGGTCACCCCCGCCGGCTTCGGCGTGGCGGCCGGCTGGGACCACCTGCTCGGCGGAGCGCCGACCGCCCGGCGCGACCCGCTCCTCGCCGGGCTGAACGTCGACTTCTCCTGCCGGGCCGACGGCTTCGACCCGGTCGCCCTGCTCGGCGGCCGGCTGGTCCGGCGGCTCGACCGGTTCGCCCAACTCGCCGTCCTGGCCGCCCGGGAGGCCGTCGCCGACGCCGACCTCGACCCGGCCGACTGGAACCCGGACCGGGTCGGGGTGGTGCTGGGGGTGAGCGCCAGCAGCACGGACACCCACGCGGTCGAGTACGGGCGGCTCGCGGACGGCCGGCCCGGCCTGGTCTCTCCGCTGATGGCACCGCGCTCCATCCCCAACATGGCCGCCGGCGAGGTCGGCCTCGACCTCGGGGCCCGGGGGCCCAACCTGGTCACCAGCACGGCCTGTGCCTCCGGCACCACCGCCCTCGGCGTCGCCTGCGACCTGCTCCGGGCTGGCTCCTGCGACGTGGTGCTGGCCGGCGGCACGGAGAGCGGCCGGGCGCCCATGGTGGCGACCTCCTTCGACCGGCTCGGCGCGCTCTCCCGCCGCCGGCACGACCCGGCCGGGGCCTCCCGGCCCTTCGACGCCGACCGGGACGGCTTCGTGCTCGGCGAGGGCGCGGGCCTCCTGGTGCTGGAACGCGCCGCGGACGCCCGGGCCCGTGGCGTCCGCCCGCGCGCCTACCTGGCCGGCCACGGTTCCACCGCCGACGCCCACCACTTCACCGCGCCCCGCCCGGACGGCGCGGGTCTGGCCCGCGCCGTCCGGATCGCACTCGCCGACGCCGGGCTGGCGCCGCACGAGATCGGCCACGTCAACACGCACGGCACCGGCACCACGCTCAACGACCTGGCCGAGGCCGCCGCCCTGCGGCAGGTCTTCCGCCGGCCGCCCCCGGTCACGGCGGTCAAGAGTGTGATCGGCCACTGCCTGGGCGCGGCGGGCGCGATCGAGGCGGCCGTCACCGTCCTCACCCTCCAGTACGGGCTGATCCCGCCCACCGCCAACCTCGACCGGCTGGACGAGGCGATCGACCTCGACGTGGTCACCAAGAGGCCGAGGCGCGTCCAGCTCCAGGCCGCCGTCTCGGTGTCCAGCGGCTTCGGCGGCCAGAACGCGGCCGTCGTCCTGACCTCCGCCTGACACGCCCCCGTCCGCCTGCCCCGGGAGTCCCACCATGCCCGCCCCGACCACCCGCTCCGCCCCGGAAACCCCGTCCACCCCCGCGGCCCGCCGCCCCCTGCTCCGCGCCCGGCTCGCCGCCTCCCGGCTCTACGGCCGGCTGCTGATGCGCCGCCCGCCCGCCGACTGGTCGGCCCCGCACGCCGACGGCCGCTACGGCCCGGCCGAACCCGCGGACGAGCGGCCGGTCACCCTGCTGATGCTCGGCGACTCCCTCGCCCGGAGCTTCGGCGCCGACCGCCCCGAGGAGACGCTCGGGGCCCGGCTCGCCCAGGCGCTCGGCGACCGGCTGGACCGGCCCGTCGACCTGCGCGTCCTCGCCCGGGTCGGTGCCACCACGACCGGCCTGCGCCGGCAGACCGCCCGGGCGGCGCGCCTGCGGCCCGGGCTCGCGGTGGTGATCGTCGGCGGCAACGACGCCCTCCTCCCGCTGCCGATCGGCCGGTCCGCCCGTCTGTTCGCCCTGCTGCTCGGGCGGCTCCGCGAGACCGGCTGGCAGCCGGTCGTGGTGCCGTGCCCCGACCCCGGCCACGCGCCCGGCTTCCGTGCCCCCGCCCGACTGGTCGGCGGGCACCGTTCCCGGCGCCTCGCCCGCCGGCAGGCCCGCGCCGCCGAGCGCGCCGGGACGCCGCTGGCCCCGTCCTCCGGGCCCGAGTTCCAGGACCGGGCCGAGCTGCTCCTCGCCCCCGACGGCGTCCACCCGAGCTCCCGGGGCTACGCCGAGCACGCCGCCCGCATGCTCCCCGCGCTTCTCGACGCCGCCTCCCGACTGCCCGCCGAGTCGGCACCCGCCGAACCGGTGTCCGCCGTGGCCGCGGGTACCTCGGCGGCGCCCACCGCCTGAGCGCCCACCGAACACGGCCCGCCCGCCCCCCCCCCCCCCCCGCCGGGGGGGCGCCGCCCCCCCCCCCCCGGG
>NZ_JBHXKE010000240.1:0-13653 GCF_042722765.1 Kitasatospora sp. NPDC058406 | reverse complement strand
GTTGTACCAGGAGTTCGTGTTCGTGTCGTACACCTGCAGCGTCAGCGAGGAGTCGCTGATCTCGTGGATGGAAACCCAATCCCGCCCCACGCGACCACCGAGTGACTGCCACTGCGTGCCGTAGTAGACCCAGACGGCGTAGTCCGCCCCGACGGCGAAGACGTGCGTGAGGCCGTTGATCGACGCCCTGGGCATGAACGCGTTGAACCTGTCCCCGCAGGGGAAGACACCTCCCCCCTCGGGGATGAGCGGCAAGATGGTGACGCCCCTCGCGTTGCACTGCAGGTGGCGGTACGCCGTCAGTTGTACGTTTCCGGCATGGGCCGTGCCCGCTGTTGCGACGGCGGTCCCCAGCGCCGTGGCAGCGATCACGGCCGCCGACGCGAACGTCCTACCGGGCTTCTTCACCTTCATCACTGACCTCCTGATCGAGTGAGACGGCAGGAGCATCACAGCCGTCCTGGCGCCGCGTCATCCAGAACCGGCGGGTAGCGACCTGAAGGCCTGCCGCCGGTGCCCGAAAGGCGCACCCGGACAGGCCTGTTCGACCTGACTCCTTCAATTCCCTTTGAGGTCGGGCATGTTGTGCTGACTTGGCGAGGCGTGGTCACCGCTGCCACACGACTCTCACCCGGATGCCTTGAGCCGCAGGTCTTGCGCTTGACGATCTCGGTCGGAAAGCATCCGGGTGCGTGCTGTTCTTGTTCCGGACGACCTGCGGGAGCGGGTGGCTCTGCTTCCGTCGCCCGGCTGCACCGGTTCAAACGGCTCCGTACCCGCCACGAGCGACGCGCCGACCTCAACCCGGGCCTGCCCGAACTCGCCTGCAGCATGATCCGCCTACGGCGGCTCCGGACAGCAATCTGGAACGACCAGTAGTGTCCGAATCAGCGGCACCAGCAGGGTGGGCGTCGCCGCCGGGCCTGCGTCGGCCTACACCGGCACCGTTCAACAACCAAGGACTGCTCATGCTCCTCGACCCTGACGCGACGCTCGAAGCCGTCGCATCGAACCTGCAGGACCTGCCGTTCCCGTGGAGCGGGGATCCCGTCGAAATCGTGGGCTGGGGCTTCTCGAACGTCGTGCTCCGGGCCGGCGCCGACGTCCTCATCAGGGTGCCGCGCACTCCCGGAGCCAAGGGCAGAAGCCAGCACACTGCCGAGGTCCTGCGGCGGCTGCCGCTCCTGCCGCTGGCCGTCCCCGAGGTGCTCGGAGTGCTTCCGACCGGGCCGCGGCTGCCGTTCGGCGCCGTGCTTCTCAGGAAGCTGCCAGGCGCTGTCGTGGACGATGACGTCGCTCGCGCGGATCGTGAAGCGTTCACCGGTGACCTGGCCGCCTTCCTCTCGGCGCTGCACAACTGCGGCGACGAACCGCTCCTGGGCATCCTCCGAGCGGACGGAACCGGACGGGGGGTCGACGTCCTTGACGCCGAGACGGCCGCAGCCACCGCGGACCTGCTGGCCGGTCGCGAGCGACAGGTGTTCGAACGATGGGCCACCGCCTATCGGCGGTGGTTCGCCGGTGCCGAGGTCGTGCCGATCCACGGTGATGTCTGGCCCGGCAACCTCCTGCACACCTCCGGGAGGCTGTCCGGCGCCCTGGACTGGGACGAGGCGAGGGTCGGCCCGCGGGCGGTCGATCTGTGCGGTGTCTGGTACCTGGGCCGCGACTTCGCCGAGGAGGCGGTGCGTGCCTACGCGGCCCGGAACGCCTGTGACTACGAGGTCCTGCACGAAGAGACCAGGCTCGCCGGAGTCCGACGTGAACTGCGGGGAATCACCTGGTCCTTGCGCCACGACGACCCCGAGGAACTCAAGGAGTCCCTGGACAAGGTGCGGCGTTCCCTGCGCGAGTTCCTGCTCCCGCCCGGCTGACACGGCCGCCGCCCGCGCTCGTAGCGCCTGCGGAGGCGCTCGAACTTGCGCAGCCGGGCGACCCGCTGGTCATGTGAACGCAGGGATGGGCAGGTTCGCGCCTCACCCTCTCGTCCATCGACAGCAACCGTGATCCGCTCCGCTCCTGGGCCATCCTCATCACTGACCTCCGGATCACCGGCACCTGTCCCTCTTCCGGGCGGGTGACAGACGGCGCGCGGGGCCCGGCTGCCGGACCCTCGCCGGGAGCCTCACAGTGAACCGACGATCCGTCATCACCTACCTGCGGGTAACGGGCGGGTGTCCCGGCCCCGCTGCCCGGGCGGCCGTCCAGAACTGCCCGAGCCTACCGCCGGCCCGCAGCCGGTTCGGAGCGCCCGGCGCCGTCAACACCACACCCGAACAAAGGACTTCGCGCATGGACGGTGCCGGGTCGCCGCGAGGGTGCCGCACCCGGCCCCGCCGCCGCCCTCATGGCGTCAGGAACAGCTCCTCCAGGTGGCGGGCCAGGATCGCCAGCGCCTCGTCGCCCGTGCGCTGGCCGCCCAGAACGCTGGAGCCCAGGCCGTTGACCATGGCGAGCAGCCCGGCGGCGGCGATCCCGGGATCCCGGCCGAGGGCGATCTCCCCGGCCTCCTGGGCCGCGCGGAGCTGCTTCGCGAGGAAGCCCTCCAGCACCTCGGGCTGCCGGGCGCCGTGCTTCTCCATCACCTCGGGGTCGTTGAGGACCAGGGTGTAGTAGGCGGCGTAGGTCCGGGTGATCCGGCGACTCTCCGGGTCGGTCGGCAGGATGCTCGACAGGATCGCGGTCACGACGCCGCGAGGCGTGGGCGGGGAGCCCGCCGTCTCGGCGATCCACCGCTCCATCCGGGCCTGGAGTTGGGCGGCGATCCTGGTCAGTGCGTCCAGGAGTAGCCCCTGTTTGGTCTCGAAGTAGTACTGCACGAGCCGTAGAGAGACGCCCGCCTCGGTCGCCACCGCCCGCATGCTGGCCGACTGCAGGCCCTGAGTGTCGGCGATCCGGAGCAGCGCCTCCGCGATCTGTCGGCGGCGTTCCTCGTGGTCGACCTTCATCCACACCTCCCTGGTACATCCGTATCATGCCGTGATACATCTGTACCATGCGAATCAGTCGGTTCAAGAACGACCAGGCCGGGGCGCGATACCGGACTGCCTACGAGCGGGCCTTGGCGGAACTGTGGCCCGGAGCGCGGACCGCGCTCGACGTGCCGACCACCTTCGGGACCACCCGCGTCTACCGAACGGGACCACCGAGCGACGGTCCCGACGAGGACCCGATCGTGCTGCTGCCCGGCTCCGGCGGGAACGCTCTGATGTGGCACCGGTACGTCGAGGTCCTGGCCCGGCGCCGTCCGGTCCTCGCCGTCGACACCGTCGGCGAACCGGGCGCGAGCGTGCAGACCGCGCCGATGGCCGACGGCCGCGACGGTGCAGCTTGGCTGGACGAACTCCTGGCCGCCCTGGGCGTCCCGGCCGCCCACCTCGTCGGCTGCTCCTACGGCGGCTGGCTCGCGCTCAGCCACCAGATCCACCGTCCCGGCCGCACCGCTTCGCTCACCCTGGTCGACCCCGCGGGCTTCGCCGGGTTCGGGCCTCGGTTCTACGGCTGGCTGATCGTCGGCGCCCTCGCTGCCACCGCGCCGCGTCCGCTCCGCCCTGGCCTGGCCCGGCTGGTCGGCAACAGCGCGATCCTGGAGGGCGAGCTGATGCGCCTGATGCGTGCTTCGACCGGTTTCCGCCGCGCGCTCCCGGTGCCTCCGGTCTTCTCCGACGAGGAGTTGGGCCGCGTCCGGGTCCCGGCGCTGCTCCTGCTCGGGGCGCGCAGCGCGCTGCACGACTCGCGCGCCGTCGCCGACCGCCTGGGCCGGGTCGCGCCCTCGGTCCGGGTCGAGATCGTGCCGGGCGCCGGCCACGCCCTGCCGACCGACCGGCCGGAACTGGTGGCCGACCGCGTCCTGCGGAACGTCGGGGCGTAGTGCCCTCAGGTGCGCCGTTCTTCCGGGTGGCCGCGAGCGCGCCCCTCCCCGGGGCGGGCGCGGCGGCGCGTACAACATCCGTGTACCGCTCGTCCCTTGCGAACGGAACCATCGATCAGCCGACCCCCTGCATCAGCTGAACGACGAGAGCCGGCCGCCTCGCGGCCTCGACGCGGTCCGGGGAGCGCAGTGCCCGCACGAACGGGCGCTACGCGGGGCCAACCCCACGTGGCTCCACTCCCCGGTCGGTCCGCCTGTGCGACCACACCGAGTCGCGAAGTTCCACAAGGATCGACGGGGCGTGCAGGGAAGTTCCCTGCAATCCTCCAGGAACAATCAGGCAAAAGCGGCATGCGATAGTGGACGGAGTAAAAGCGGAATCGATAACTCCGAGTAATCGGCCGGAGTGATGAAGCCAGTGAGTGCATGGCGCTCCCTGCGCTGCTAGCTTCTTTTCGGCGTCGACTCGGTGCTGACGCGGAATATCCACTGACTCGGGCTTGGGCACACCCGGTGGGCCGCCTCGCCGGGGCGGCCCACTCTGCACCGGATCAACGAGGAAGAAGAAATGGCAAGCGTCAGTCTTTCCGGAGTTCACCGGACCTATGCGACGAGCAGTGGAGACGTTCACGCGGTGAGCGGCGTAGATCTCGAAGTCGCCGACGGGGAATTCGTCGTCGTCATGGGCACCAGCGGTTCCGGGAAGACCACGCTGCTGAATCTGATCGGCGGTCTCGACCGGTCCACGGCGGGGCGGCTGGAGGTCCTGGGGATGGACCTCGGCGGCCTGTCGGAGGCCCGGCTCGCGCGGTTACGGATGGTCTCCATCGGTTTCGTGTTCCAGGAGTTCAACCTGCTCCCCGAGCTGACCCTGCAGGAGAACGTCGCGCTGCCGCTGGAGGGGTCCGGGGTGGCCCGGACGCAGGCCCGCCGACGGGCCGACGAGGCGCTCGCCCGCGTCGGCCTGGTCGGCCTCGGCCCACGCTTCCCCGACGAGGTCTCCGGCGGACAGCAGCAGCGCGCGGCCATCGCCCGCGCCGTGGTCGGCGAGCGCCGGCTGCTACTCGCGGACGAACCGACCGGGGCCCTCGACTCCGCGACGGGCGCGCAGGTCATGAGCACGCTGCGCGAGCTGTGCGACTCCGGGGTGACGGCGATCGTCTCCACGCACAACCCGGCCAACGCCGACCGTGCCGACCGGATCGTCCGTATGCGGGACGGTCGGATCGTCGGCATCACCGCCGGAGGCTCGCGCGCAAGCGACCCAAGCGGCGCCAACGACGCGAGCGATGCAAGCAACGCCAACGACGCCGAACTACGCGACGCCGGACCACGCGAATGAAGCGGGAACGAGACGCCACCGCGCTGCGGCTCGCCTGGCGGCTCGTCGTCGGCCGCGGCTGGCGCCGGTTCACCCTGATCGCGCTGTTCACCGTCCCCGTGCTGCTGTCGACGGTTGCCGTGCACGTCATCGGGGTGCTCAACCTGTCGGGCCCGCAGAAGGCCGAGTCCCAGCTCGGACAGGCCAACCTCTCCGTGACCCCGGCCGCCGCGGGGAAGGAGCAGCCGGACCTCGCCTCGGCGGTGCCCGGCACCCTGCCCTCCGACGGAATCGTCCCGCTCCGGTCGGCGCTGTCCCTCCCGATGGTGATTTCGGGCATGACCGAGGAGATCCGCTACCAGGAGACGGACTGGTCGAGCCCGCTGGTCTCCGGCATGACGCGCACCCTCTCGGGCCGGCTGCCGAGCGCCCCCGACGAGATCGCGGTCTCCCGTGCCCTGGCGGAGGACCGGCACCTCTCACCGGGCGACACCGTCCGCTACGCCTGGGCCCCCGAGGGCGCCGGGCCCGCGCGGATCGTCGGCACGGTGGAGGACCCGACGGGCTACCGGGCGCGCTTCGCCGTCGGCGCCCCCGGACTGTTCGCCCGCTGGGACGACCGGACGCACACCGGCCTGCTCGGCCTGTCCACCAGTTGGCTGGTGCGGTCCGACGTCGCGACCGAGGCGAGGATCACGAACGCGGCCCACCAACAGCGCTGGCCAGTGACCACCCGCAAGGCCGTCTCGTCGGCCAAGAGTCTGCTGGAGGCCCAGCCGGGCCTGCTCGCCGTCCCCGGACTCGCGCTCGTCCTGTTCAGTGCCGCCGCCGCGTTCAGTATCCGGATGCGGCGGCTGAGCCGGCAGTTGGCCGTGCTGTCCGCCGTCGGCTTCAGCGGGGACCGGCTGGTGCGCCTGGCCCGTTCCGGTGGGACCGCAGCCGTGGCCATCGGCACCGGCGCCGGTGTCCTGGGCGGCGTCGTCCTCGGCCAGGCGCTGCGGCCGGTGGTCCGTTCGGTCGTGGAGCGGGACCTCGGCGCGTTCTCGGTGCCCTTCGCCGCGCTGGCGCTCCTCGCCGTCGGGGCGGTGGTCAGCGGCGTCGCGGGCATCTGGCTGCCCACCAGGCTCGCCCGGACGGCATCGGTGCGCGAGCGACTCACCCGTGCCCCACGCGCCGAGGGGCGGTCGCGCCGCCACACGGTCCTGGCCGTCTCCGGTGCGTCCGGTGTGCTGCTCCTCCTGTTCTCGGCGACCCAGGGCGCCGGCGTGGCCGGCCCCGTCGGAGCGGTCCTGGTGGTCCTGGCGGCCCTGACCGTGTTGCCGGACCTGCTGCACGTCCTGGGCCGCCTCTCGGCGGGGCTGCCGTTGGCCGGACGGTTCGCGCTGCGCGACCTGTCCCGGGAACGCCGTCGGCCGGTCGCAGCCGTCGCCTCCAGCGCCCTGGCCGTGGTCCTGGCCGTCAGCACGGCCGCGTTCGTCGCCTCGCAGACCGAGCAGGACCGCCGGATGCACGTCGGCTCGCGCCACCTGAACCAGGTCGAACTGCCGCTGCGCAACACCGAACCGTCGGAGACCGTGCTGACCGCCGTCCGCGACGTGGTCGGCCCGGACGCACCGCTGGAGGAGATCCGGACCGCCGTCCCCGTCGGCGCCCGCCCCACGGCCGAGGGCAACCGGCTCTCGGTGCCGTCCGCCCGGCTCGTGATCGGCGGCCTGCCCAGTGGAAGCGTCCAGGTGGTGGACACCCCGGAACAGTTCCGGGACCTCACCGGCCGGGCCCCGACCTCCCGCGAGTGGCAGGCACTCGGCGGGGCGAAGGTGCTCCTGCTCGACCAGGCCGTCCCGGCCGGATCGGCCCCGGTGGCACTGAGGGTGCCACCGGGCCCCGGCGGCGTGGCGTCCCCGCCCGTTCCGGTGGACCCGGTCCGGGCCGACCCCGTGGACAAGGTCACGCTCTCCCAGGCGGGGGCCCTGCTGAGCAGCGCGACGGCCCGTGCCGCCGGACTGGTGCCGTTCACCGTCAGCTACCGGGCCACCCTGCCCGACAACCCGCCGGCCGACCTGGAGGAACGGCTCGGCCGGGCCGTGGAGCCGCTCGGCGTGCCGACCTCCGACCTCCACGTCGAGCGGGGATATGAGCCGCCCGTTCCCGCGCGCTGGTCGGTCACCCTCACCATCGGCGCGGCCGTCGCCCTGGTGTCGGCGATGACGGCCGTCGGCGGCGCCGCCCAGGAGCTCCGCCCGCGCATGCTGCTGCTGCGGGTCATCGGCTTCCGGGGCGGGGTCCAGCGGCGGATCCTCGCCATCCAGGCCGCGGTCATCACCGGCCTGGCCATGCTCATCGGCGTCCTCGGCGGCTGGCTGGTCGCCGGAAGCCAACTCTGGCCGGAGGACGTCCCGGTGGCCATGCCCTGGTCGACCATCGCCGTCACCGCACTCGGCGTGGCCACGGCGTCGTCAGCCCTCGCGGCCGCGCTGCGCCCCCGGACCGACTCACGGCTCCGCGAGCGCTGAGGGCCGCGAGGTCGCTCCCCTCCGGAGCTACGGACACGCTCCGGGTGATGCTGGACGAACGGCGGAGTCCGGAGCAGACAGGCCGGGCTCTGCGGGCGCAGTTCCCCGGAGCGGCCGGAGATGCGCGTGGCCCACGAAGCCGTCTACCAGACGCGCTACAGGCTGACCCCCGTCCCGCGCGGGGAGGACCTGCTCGAACGTCGTCCGGGAGATGCCGATACCGGCGCCCGATCCGATCCCCCCCGCCCGCGCGGGGAGGACAGCGGGCGGCTGCCCTTGGCACGGTGCTCAGTGGGGTGCGCCGTGGGTGGCCGCCCAGCCGCCCAGCCGCTCGGCACCGTGCGGTCGCCTGCGGAGGAACCCCTTCGAGCTGGCCTCATCCGGACACGGAGGAGTCTTGACCCCCTTGCCCCGACGTGAACATGATGGACCGTCAGATAACGATTCCGCCGACGGGGGAGTCCGCCCCGTACCCGGCGCCGGCCCGTCTGGGTAGGGCTGTCGGCCCCCGGTCGGCGGCGGGGCCGGGGCCCGTCGACGGGGTGTGTCGTCCCCTCCTCCCGTCGTGGTCCGCGGGACCGGGGTTCCCGGGACCGCGCCTCGCCCGGCGGATCTCCCGTGCCCGGGCCCGGAAAGGCACCCCATGCCCCCGCGTCACCGGCTCGTTCGCCTGCTCGCGACACCGGCGCTGGCCGCCGTCCTTCTGCCGCTCTCTATCGCCCCCGCAACCGTCTTCCCCGCCGCGGGTGGTGGTTCGTCGGCCCTGGTCACCACCCTCCTGCCGCGCGAGGTCTCGGCCGGCTGGCTGGCCCGGCAACTCGTGGACGACGACCACTTCGAGAGGGTCGTCGCCGGTACCGTCCGCCCCGACCAGGACCTCACCGTCGACGCCGTGCTGGCCTTCGCCGCCGCGGCCACCGCTGACGACGCCGGAGCCCGCGCCACCGCCTGGCTGGCCCGCCCCGACATCCTCGCCGACTACCTCGGCGACGGCACCACCGAGGCCTACGCGGGCCCCACCGCGAAGCTGCTGCTGCTCGCCCAGGTCCGCGGGCTGGACCCGACGAACTTCGGCGGCGTCGACCTCGCCGCCCGGCTCCTCTCGCTGCTGGCCCCGAACGGCCGTTTCGCCGACCGCTCCCGGTCGGGCGACCGTAGCGACGTCGCCAGCCAGTCGTTCGCCCTGATCGCCCTCTCGCGCACTGCGGCGGGTATCCCGCAGAGCGCCCGCGGCTTCCTGAGCGCTGGCCAGTGCCTGACCGGCGGCTACCCCGCTGCCTTCGGCCCGACCACCTGCACCGGCGACCCCGACGCCACCGCGCTCGGCATCCAGGGCTTCAACGCCGGAAACGGCGCGGGTTCCTCCGGGTACGCCATGGGCTGGCTGGTCAACCAGCAGCGCCCGGACGGCGGTTTCGTGTCCCCCGGCGCCACCGAGCCCAACGCCGTGACCACGGGCCGGGCATCCCACACCCTCTTCACCGTCGGCTCCAGCGGCGGATACCGGGCCTTCAAGTGGCTGGAGCCGCGCCAGCTGCGCTGCGCCGCTGCTCCGGAGCAGCGCGGCGCCGTCCCGTACAACTCGACCGGCTTCGACCGGGCCACCGCCGTGCGGGCCACCGTCCAGGCCACCCTGGCGTTCTCCCCCGGACTGAAGGGCTTCGCCAGGCTGAGCGCGGCCGGTGCGAAGCCGGAGTCGCCCGTCCTGTCGTGCTAGCCGGGCGTTGTCCTGGCGATCACGGGCGGCGCCAGACGGCACTCCTCTGCCAAGTGATCTTGACGGATGGCAGGGGAGGGGGCGGTCGTCGGGCTACGAATTCCCTATCACCCGCGCAGAGTGTCGGCCGGAAAGTGATCAGCACCCGATCGAAAGAATCGAATGGGAGGAGGTGGCAAACCTCCACCCTCAACTCTTCGAGGATGGCCACGTCGACTGGACGGACATCGGCCTCCAGAGGATCTGTGTCATTCAGGGGAGCAGATCTCGTTCTCCCGGAGGCACGGAAGGATTGACAGGGGACGACGTCGATCGCCGGCTCCTTCGTCACCAACCACCGCGCGCCGGCGACATCCCCTCCATCTCCTACGTGGTGGCAGGGCGGCGACGCCGGCCGCACCGAGTACCCGAGCCAACCGGTACCGGGCGCGGAACCGGCCTGCCTATCCCTCGTCGACCTCCTGGTCGACGGCTTCGTTGGCGCGGTCGATCTCGGCCATGTGCTCCTCCGCCCAGGTCCGCAGCCCTGCAAGCGCGGCTTCCAGGGACAGCCCGAGTCCGGTGAGTCGGTAGAAGACCCGCGGCGGTACGGTCGGTTCGACCCGACGCGACACCAGCCCGTCGCGGGTCAGGCTTCGCAGCGTCACGGACAGCATCTTCTGCGAGACGCCGGGCATCCGGCGTCTCAGCTCTGCGAAGCGCACCTCGTCCGGTGCGGCATCGGCGAGCGTCTTGACGGCCATGGACGTCCACTTCGTGCCGATGCGGTCCAGCAACTGCCGCGTCGGGCAGTGGGGATCGAACAGATCGCCGCGTACCCCACGACCGGCGGCCCCGGCTCCTGGGGTGGTCACCTGTGGCTCACCACCTTCCCTGAAAGTGCCGTCTAGGAAGCAGCCGGACAGTTACCTATCGTTCTGTGGTCACCAATGGTAACCAGTCGGAGGAGCCGTCATGCCCGTCACCACCGCACACCACCTGCGCCGCATCGCGACGAACGGCGTTCAACTCAACGTCGCAATCGCCGGGGACGGACCCGCGGTCCTCCTGCTGCACGGCTTCCCGCACACCTGGCAGCTCTGGAGCGGCATCATGGGCCGACTGGCCGGACGGCACCGGGTCATCGCCCCGGACCTGCGAGGCTTCGGCGCCAGTGCACGTGCCGTCGAGGGTTACGACGCAGGCACCCTGGCCGCCGACGCCGAAGGGCTGCTCGACGCACTCGGCGAGCCCTCGGCAGCGGTGGTCGGCATCGACGCGGGCACCGCCCCCGCCGTCCTGCTCGCGCTGCGCCGGCCCGGCCTCGTCCGGCGCCTGGTCGTGATGGAGGCACTGCTCGGCCGCCTGCCCGGAGCCGAACACGTCGTCGCGGGCGGCCCCCCGTGGTGGTTCGGCTTCCACGCCGTCCCCGGCCTCGCCGAGACCGTCCTGGCCGGCAACGAGGCCCCGTACATCGACTGGTTCCTCGACTCGGGGACGCTCGGACGAGGAGTACCCGACGACATCCGTGCGGCCTTCGTTCACGCGTACACCGGGAGCGAGGCCCTTCGCTGCGCGTTCTCCTACTACCGGGCCCTGCCCACCAGCGCGCAGCAGATCCAGGACGCCGCCGCGACGGCTCGGCTGACCATGCCCACCATGGCCGTCGGCTCTCACCCCGTCGGCACCGGGCTCGAACGCCAACTCCGCCCCATCGCCGATGACCTGGTCGGACACCACCTCCAGGACTGCGGCCACATCATCCCCCTCGACCGCCCCGACGCGTTGTTCGCGCTCCTTGATCCCTTCCTGTCCGCCGATCTGCCGAAGTGACCGGATCGGCGATGGCAGTGCCGCCGGAGTCGCTGCTCTCGGGGGTCAGTCCCGCAGGGTGGCGATGGCCTTCTCGATGCGCCGCCGGCGCGTCTCGGGCTTCCTCGCGCTCTCGACGGCGCGCACATGCTCGTGCTTGCGGCTCTGGGAAAGGTTGTCGTACGTGGCGCGGGCGACCGGGTCGCCGTCCAGGGCTCGGGCGAAGTCCGGGGGCTCGACGACGACGCGCGGCTCGGTGTCGAGTTCCAGCTCGACCTCGACCTCCTCGCCGATCGCGACATCCGCGGCTTGCCGGTTGGCGTTGCTGAGGCCGAGCAGGTGGCGGCCGCGCATGATGGCGACCCGGCTCTTCCAGGAATGCCCGTTGACCGTGATCGTCACTGGCGGCCGCGCGCCGCCGCCGAGCGCTGCCACCACCTCGGGCGGAACCTCCAGGCCCCGCATGGGCTCGGGTGGTTCGACGTGGGCCCGAAACTTCATGATCCTTCTCCTGTCGTTCTGCAGGCTCACCGTGGATCCGGCCCGCCCGGCTCCGATCCAGCCGCTCCCACGTCCCGTACCGGGACCGTCGCCGTGTCCTGGGGGCGGCTGTAAGGCCAGGAGACCGTGGTTACTCGGCGTAGGGCTGGTCGGCCCCCGGGCCCGGGGCGCTGTAGCCGAGGCTCCAGATGTAGCCCTCCGGGTCGGCGAAGGTGCCGCCGTACCCGCCCCACGGCAGAGCGCCGGCGGGCTTGAGGATCGTGGCACCGGCCTTCTGGGCCTCCGCCATGATCTCGTCGACCCGTGCCTCACTGCGGACGACGTAGGTCAGAACCAGCCCGCTGAAGCCGCTGCCTTCCGGGTCCGTGCCCACCTGCCCGGCCAGGCCCTCGCGACCGTAGAAGCCGACCGGCGAGGCGCCGTCCGAGTCGAAGAACACCGAGATGCCGTAGTCGTCCTTGATCTTCCAGCCGAGCCCCTCGGTGTAGAACTGCTTGGCCCGGTCCATGTCGCGGACACCGAGGAGGATCGAGCTGACGTGCGCCTTCATGTCTTGCTCCTTGCACTGTGGATGTGTACGTGCCGGACGTCCGGGCCGGTGCCCGGTTGTCACACCGGCGGGTGTTCGCCGGTCGATCGGTAGGACAGGGCCGGGGTTCAGGACGGCGTGGGGGCGAGCGACGCGGTGGCCTCCCAGGCGAACCCGTCCGGGTCGGTGAAGGCGTCGGCGGTGCTGCCGAGGACGATGCGGTGCGAGCCGGTGCCGTCGACGGGGACGCCGAGGTCCTTGGCAAGGGCGCGGCGCTTGTACAGCGCCAGCGTGACGGGGCTGGACTGGCCGGGGGCGAACTCGGCGTACTTGCCGCCGAAGCTCTTGGCCACGGTCAGGCCCCGGCCGGTGTAGAGCTGCTTGGTGGCCTTCACGTCCTCGACGCCGATCAGCAGGACGACCGCGTCGACCTCGCGGGTGGCGGGGCCGGTGTCCTTCTTCGCCGAGGTCGCGATCTTCCAGATCGTCCCGTCCGGGGCCCGGACGACGCCGCTGTAGCCCCACAGCGACTTCGCGGCGGGCTTCAGGACCGTGGCGCCGGCGTCCACGGCGGCGCCGAAGAAGCTGTCGACGGTGGCCGGCCCGGACACGGTGAGCGCCAGGGTGAAGCCGCGGAACCCGGTGGAGTGCGTCTCGGACGCCCGCAGGTGGATGTACGTGTCCACGCCGAAGGCGCTGTAGAAGCGGCGGGCGGCCTCGGGGTCGGCCACCTCAAGGGTGACGGACGCGAGGGACGTGTGGGCTGCGGTGGAAGCGGTGGTTGCCATGACCATCACGCTAGGGGCTGTGGGGCGGTCGGGGCTTCTCGATTCCTGACCGGTCTTGAGACCTGCTTCGCCACGCACGCCGGCATCCCCTCCACGTTGATCGCCGACCCCGCATCGGGGGCCGAACCCGCGGCATCGGCACGGTCGGCCGTCGTTTCCGCCGCATCCGCCGCTTCTGCCGCCTGGCGACGGAAGGCCCCGGGCGGCATGCCGACCAGCTCGGTGAAGCGGGTGGTGAACGTCCCCAGCGACGCACAGCCGACCTCGAAGCAGACCTCGGTGACGCTGAGGTCACCCCGCCGCAGCAGCGCCGCCGCCCGTTCGATGCGACGCGTCATCAGGTACGCGTACGGCGCCTCGCCGTAGGCGGCCCGGAACTGCCGGCTCAGGTGCCCGGCGGACATGTTCACATCGCGGGCGAGCGCCTCCACGTTCAGCGGCTGCGCGTATTCCCTGTCGATCCGGTCGCGGACGCGGCGCAGCCGCGCGAGATCGGCCAGACGCTGCGCCTGAACGCGAGCACGCCGCCATTCGGCGTTGCACATGGGAGCCTCCCCTTTGTCTTTCATCTCTTCCATCTCCATCGAGGTCGTCGAGCGTCCGGGTGCCCGCCTCGGTGGGC
>NZ_JBHXKE010000239.1:2596-13688 GCF_042722765.1 Kitasatospora sp. NPDC058406 | reverse complement strand
GGCTGCCGTCGGCCGGTCTCCCCCCGCGGCCGGGTCGGACCCGTCCGCCTCCGGCCCGTCGCCGGCCGTCCGGGCCCGGCGGAGCAGCGAGAGTGCGTCGTGCGCGGCGCGCTGCTCGTGGGTCGGTGCGAGGCAGTCGGCGACGATCTGCCGCCAGCCGGCCGGCAGGCGGGGGGAGAGGCGGAGTTCCTCCCTGCCGCGGGCGTAGCGTGCGGTGGCGTCGCGGCGGGCGGCGGGGGTGGTGCCGGGGAGCGGCAACGATCCGGTCAGGACGAGGTGGGCCAGCACGCCGAAGGCCCAGATGTCGGTGGTGGGCCTGGTGCGGATACCGCGTTCCCCGACGTCGGCCCAGAGCAGCTCGGGCGGCGTGTAGTCGGGTGTGGCGAACGCGGGGGAGTAGGCGTGCGTGTCCTCCAGTTGCGCGGAGAGGTTGAAGTCGGCGAGCCGGGTCGTGCCGTCGGCCATCAGCAGGACGTTGGCGGGCTTGAGGTCGCCGTGCACCCAGCCGGCGCCGTGCAGTTGGTGGAGCCCCTCCAGGACGTCGGTGAGTACGCCGGCGGCCCGTCCGGGCGGCGCGCCGTCGTCGGCGAGGAGGGTGTCGAGGGAGCGCTCGGCCCGTTCGAGGACGAGGACGGTGGCGCCGTCGAGCTCGGGGCGGGCGGGGTCGTCGACGGTCAGGACGTCGTGCAGGCGGATCAGGCGCGGTGCTCGCAGGGTGCTGAGCAGGGCGATCTCACGGTCGGCCAGCTCGCGCAGATGACGGAGCTGGCGAGGGGTGCGGGTGCCGGTGGGCAGGAACTTGAGCGCGACGCCCGCGCCGGTCGCGTCCGTGCCGGTCCCTGTCCCCGTCCCGGTCGTGTGGCCCGCCCCGTCGGAGACGTCGGCTCCCCGGCCCGCGTACACGCTGCCGAATCCGCCCGCGCCCAGCGGCTCGCCGACCTCCCAGGGGCCGACCCGGTAGCCGGACGGGACGGTGAGCGACCCGGAGGACGCCGGGCGGGCGGGTGCCGGGTGCTGCTCCGGCCCGCTCATCGGCGGGGCCTGCCCGTCACCGGGGCGGTGAGGGCGGCGAGGTGCTCCTCGCGGACCAGGTCGAAGCGGAGCGCCAGCGACACGAGCGCGTCCTTCTTCCCGTTCAGCCGGATGCCCGGGCCGTCCGGGTCGGCGGCGGCCGTGTCCGGTGCGGCGCGCAGGCGGAGTTTGACGGCGAGATAGCCGATGTTCCACTGCACCGCCGCCCGGTTGACCTCGGGCCAGATCGGCCGCAACCGTGTCACCACCTGTTCGACGGTGGGCAGCGGCGCGTGTGGCCGTCCGCGGAGCCGGGGTTCGCACAGGGCGGTGAGGACGAGGAAGTAGCGTTTGGTGCGGTCGAGCGGGAAGGCCACCACGGTGGGCGTACCGCCGCGGTCGCCCTGGCCGCCGGCGTCGTCCGGTCCGTCGGGGCCGTCGGGCGCCCCGAACTCGACGTACTCGTGGCGTGGCGCCCAGACGTCGAGGCCGAGCAGGTCGCCCCCGGCCGGCAGGACGATCCGGGCGAACTCGAACGGGACGGGCGCCTCGACCCGGCCCGGGGCGACCTTGATGTGCTCACCTGCGCCCTCGGGGTTCTCGACCACGTAGGTGGCGGAGGGGCTGAAGTTGCTCAGCGACCAGAAGGTGCCGACGCAGGTGATCTCCCCGGCGGAGCGGGAGACACCGGCGTGGGGGAGCAGGAGGTGCCGGCGGTGGTCGGCGGGGGCGCTGCGGCCGAAGTGGAGCGTGTCGCCGGGCGCCAGCCGGATCTGGGCGGACGGGTCGGCCGCCGTCGGAACCACGATGATACTGTGCATGACACAGTACCTTCTCCCGGACAGCCGGGAGAAGGTAGGTGCAGAGGGCCAACTTCCGTTGAAAGTGCCGTTTCTCGACCGTTTTTGACGCTCGATCAGCTAGTATCCCGGTCGCTCCGCCCTCCGGGTGACCGTAGCCGTTCGCGCCGGAGCCGGTCCCGCCGCGCGGTCGTCAGCACTCGCCGCGCCACTCGATCCGGTCGACGGTCCGCCCGCCGGACGGCAGGTTGCCGCGGCCGTCGGTCGGGCCGAAGTGCAGGCACTGGCTCCCGCCCTCCCGGAAGTACACCTGCACGTGGTCGTAACCCGGCTGCGGATTCCCGTTGTTGAAGAACGACCGGCGCAGTCCGCAGGTGCTGGAGGGCACGTCGACGTCGGTACGGCAGACGGTGCCGGTGCCGTCCGTGCCGGAGTAGAAGCAGACCCAGCCCGCCGGGCAGTCCTGCCAGGCGTCGGACGGGCCGGGGGAGCAGTTGCGGCTGGTCACGCTCGGCCACTCCCGCGCGGCACCCGCGTACTCGACGCCGTCGAACCGCGCCGGCACCCGGTGGCTCTCGTCGGTGAAGTCACCGCCGGTGGTCAGGTGGCGCTGCTCGTAATGCAGGTGCGACCAGCCGGAGTTGCCCGTGGTGCCGATCCGCCCGATCAGGGTGGACGGGGTCACCGGGTCGCCCTTCTGCACGTACGCGGCCGGGCCGTCCTTGAGGTGGTAGTAGGCCGTGAACCAGCCGTTGCCGTGGTTGATCTGGACGGTGTTGCCCGAGCCGTTGTTCCAGTACGTGGCGGAGACGGTGCCCGCCGCCGAGGCGAGGACCGGCAGCCCGTCGGAGCCGGTGTTGTGCTCGACCACCATGTCCAGCGCGGGGTCGTGCCCCCAGGTGTTCAACTGCCACATGGTGCCGCACGGGAACGGCAGTTGGAACACCGGCCTGGTGTCGGCCGAGGCCCGCCCCCGCGCGGGGGAGGCACCGGCCGGGACCGCCCCGCCCAGCAGGGCCAGCGCCGCGAGCAGCACCGGCAGCAACACGCCCGGTAGGCCCCGCCGGTACGCCGTTCGCCCCGACGTACTTCCCGTCGTTCTCTCCACGGTCCCTCGTCCCACGGTCCCTCGTTCCACGGTCCCTCTCCCCACTGTCCCGACTCTCCGGTGCGCTGCCGGCAGGTGTGTCCCCGCCCGGACGACGGCGGCCGGACGGCCCCGCCCGGAGAGCCCGCCCTCGCCCGCCGACCATCCTGGGCCCGTCCGGGCCTTCCCCGGCACCTCAGACCTGTGAGGGTCCGGGCGGTGGCCCCCGGTCCCGGGCCCGAAGGACCGCTGTCCGGACGGGTGACGGGGTGGGGCGGTCTGCGTAGACTCGGTCGCCCTGTGCCCGGACGAGTCCAGGAGCCCTCGCCATGACCTCGCCGTCTCCCAGCATCAGTGCCGGCAGCGTCTCCACGCCGCTGCTGGACCACACGATCGGTGCCGCCCTCGACCTCGCCGTGCGGGCCTTCCCGGAGCGGGAGGCCCTGGTCGACGTGCCGGGCGGACGGCGGTGGACGTACCGGGAGTTGTCGGCGGATGCTCGGCTACTGGGAGGAGCCGGACCGGACGGCGGAGGCGATCGACGCCGACGGCTGGATGCACACCGGTGACCTCGCGGCGATGGACGAGGAGGGCTACCTCACCGTCACCGGCAGGCTCAAGGACATGGTCATCCGGGGCGGCGAGAACATCTACCCGCGCGAGGTCGAGGAGTTCCTGCACACTCATCCCGACATCCTGGACGTCCAGGTGATCGGCGTGCCCGACGCCCGGTACGGGGAGGAGCTGATGGCCTGGGTCCGGCCGCGCCCCGGTGCGCCGGAGCTGACGGCCGAGGTCCTGCGGGAGTACTGCGCCGACCGGATCGCGCACTACAAGGTGCCGCGTTACGTGCACCTGGTCGACGAGTTCCCGATGACCGTGACCGGGAAGGTCCGCAAGGTGGAGATGCGGGAACAGGCGGTCGGGCTCCTGGGCCTCGGCGGTGCGGCCGGCGTCGAGCACGCCTGAACGGCGTCCCTGCGCGGGTGTGCCGCCCGGCCACCGGTGGCCCCGGGGGGTACCCGGTGCCACCGGCAGCCGGAGGTCGGCTGCAGGAGGTCAGCAGCAGGAAATCAGCTGTCGGACGTCACCTGACGGAGGTCACCTGCCCGAGCCGATACGGGCGGCGACGTCGGCGCGCAGGGCGGGAAGGGTGGCGTACGTGACGCCGCCGGGGCACTCGGTGGCCAGCCAGTCGCGGTGGCCGCTGATCATGTCGACCGGCTTGGTCACACCGTTGACCGGGTTGACGTAGGTGACGTGGGCCTGCGGGTTCAGACCGTGCGTACCGGCCGCGAGGGCGAGCAGCAGGGTGAGCGAGTGCCGCGCCTGCGCGGTGGGCTCCTGGCCGGTGAGGGTGCCGAGCAGGGCGATGCCGAGGTTGCCGGAGTTGAACCCGGCGGTGTGGAAGGCGGTGACCACGTTGCCGGTCGCGTCGTGCCCGGGGATGCCGTCCTCGCCGGACCAGCGGCCCTCGTAGATCCGCCCGGCCTCGTCGATCAGGAAGTGGTAGCCGATGTCGCCCCAGTCGAGGGTGATGGCGTGGTACTCGTAGATCGCCCGCACGGTGGCCGCCGGGTCGGCGTCGGCGTTCGGGGTGTCGGTGTGGTGCACCGTCAGGGTCTGCAGCGGGTAGTACTTGGCGGGGGAGTTCTCGGCGCCGTTCTTGAAGCGCTTGGACTCGTCGGCGCCCCACGCGGCGCGCGGCAGGTACTGCACGCCGCAGAAGGTGGTGGGAGCGCTCGGGGAGATCGAGGCGCTGCGGACCGGACCGTGGGTGGTGTCGACGGCCGCGGAGCGGAGGTTGGCGGCGCCGTCGGGCAGGCGCAGCTCGTAGCCGACCGCGCCGTCGGCGGCGACGAGCACGGTGGCGGCGGGGGCGGCCGCCGTCGCGAGGTCCGAGTGGCCGACCGGGTCCGGGCCGCCCGCGCAGCCGGCGGTCAGCGGCTTCCAGGCGCCGGGCCCGGTGCCGTCGTGGTGGAGGCGGATGGCCGCGCCGCGCCGGGGGCCGTCCCAGCTGACACCGACGTAGCGGATCGGGAACTCCGCGCGGACGTCGGCGGCTGCCCCGCCGGCCGCGGACCGGGCCCGGGTGGCGGGGGTGGTGACCGTACGGGCGGGGTTCGAGGCCGGGGCGGCCGGCGTGCCGGCCGGGGAACCGGTGGCAGGGGTGCTCGCAGTGGCGGCGTTCGCGGCGTTCGCGGTGGCGAGTGCGGCGGCCGTGGCGCCTATCGCGGTGACCAGGGTGCGCCGGGTGACGGCGGGTCGGGCGTTCGGCATGGGTGTCCTGTCTCGGGGTGTGGAGCGGGTGAAAACGGGCACGGCCGACGTGACGACCCGTCGGACGGAGGCAGACGGGTGCCCCGAATGACGGCTCGGCAGTCGGCTATGAATCTATCCAGATGATCGTTTTGGTTCGTAATTTTTCAGAAAACCTGTGCCCGAAGGGGCAGAAACAGCACGAAAGTCCGATTTCGATTCACCGGGCCGGGAGGCCGCTCGCCGGGCTGTCGAACGGGGCGAAGCGGGCCGGGTGGTCGGCCACCGGTGTCCGTTCGCCCCGGGCGTGGGCGGCGGCGAAGCCCTCCGCGCCGAGGGCGCCGAGGGCGCGGGCACCGATCCGGTCGGTGTCGAAACGCTCGGCCGCGGGCAGCGGGGAGCCGACCGAGCGGCGCAGTTCGGCGGCGGTGCCGAGGAGCTCGGCTGCGTGTTCGGCGTACTGGGCGTGCTCGCGGTGCCCGACCTGCTCGTCCTGCCCGGTGGCGGACCCGGCGACCGAGGGCGAGCCGAGGGAACGGGCGCCGGCCAGCCCCTCCAGGGCGAGGGCCACCGCCCGGACGTCCCCGGTCCGCTCGGCGGTGCGCAGTCCCTCCAGGTGGAAACCGGTCGCGCGCCCGGCGTCCCCCCGCTGCTCGGCGGCGAAGCCGAGCTGCGCCAGGATCAGAGCGGTGCCGGCGTCCACGCCGTGTTCGCGGTTCCAGGCGAGCCAGGGGAGGAGAAGTACCTCCGCGGCTTCGAGGTCGCCCCGGCGACGGGCGGTGAGGGCGAGACCCATGTCGGCGAACTGCTGGGCGGGCCGGTGCGACTGCTCGACGGCGAGCGTCCGGGCCCGCTCGTGCAGTCGCGCGGAGGCGTCGAGGTCCCCCGTGAGCAGGGCGATCCTTCCCGCCCGGGAGAGCAGGAAGGACAGGTCGGTCCAGAGCCTCAGCTCCTCCGCCAGCCGGACACCCTCCTCGTGCAGCCGGCGCGCCCGGTCGTAGTCACCGGCGATCTCGGCGAGCACACCGAGGTGCTCGGTCGCCCGGAGGCGGCCCCAGCCGTCGCCGAGTTCCGCGAACAGAGCTGCGCTCTCGGTGGCGTGGTGGCGGACGGCGGGCAGGTCGCCGCGGTAGCCGGCCTGCGCCGTCAGGGTGGCGTGGGCGGCCGCCTCGCCCCAGCGGTCCCCGGTCCGGCGGAACTCCGCGAGCAGACGGACGGTCTCGGTGCCTCCCGTGCCGGAGCGGCCGAAGCCGCAGCGGGCGAATCCCAGCAGCCAGCGGGCCCGGGCCTCCGCCGGGTGGCCGGTGCCGCCGCCGTGCTCGGTGCCGACGGCACCGGCGTCCGCCGGATCCTCGTCGGGCGCAAGGCCCCGACCGGCGCCCCGACCGGCGCCCCGACCGGCGCCCCGGTCGGCCTCGGCCTCACCGGTGAGCAGGGCGAAGGCCTCCCGGCGGGCCAGTGCGGCGGCGCGGGCCGCGTCGGCGGGCCCGGCGAGGGCCAGCACGGTGGTCAGCCGGTGGTGCGCCTCGGCCGGACGGCCGCGCAGGAACCAGTACCACGTGAGCGCGTTCACCAGCCGGGTCGCCAGTGCGGTGTCGCGCTGCTCGACGGCGTCGCCGAGGGCGGCGCACAGGTCGGGGTTCTCCCGGTCGAGGCGGTCCAGCGCGGCGTGCTGGCCGGGCCCGTGGAGCAGCCTGCCGGTGTGCTCGGCGAGCTCGGTGCAGTACGTACGGTGGCGACGCCGGACGGCGGCGGTCTCGTCCGCCTCCTCCAGCCGCTCCAGCCCGTACGCGGCGATGGACTCCAGCAGCCGGTACCGGGGGCCGCCGTCCTCCCCGCCCGGGCCGGAGGATCCCGCACCCCCGGAACCCGGGCCCGCCGGGCCCGCGCTCACGGACACCAACGACCGGTCGACCAGCCGGCCGAGCGTGTCCAGGACGGCGGACGCGGGCAGGTCGGCCGGCTGCGGGCCGGGCGTGGCACAGACCTCCTGCGCGGCGTCGGCCGTGCAACCGCCGGCGAACACGGCGAGCCGGCGCAGCAGCGTGCGCTCCTCGTCGCCGAGCAGCTCCCAGCTCCAGTCGATGACGGCGCGGAGCGTGCGCTGGCGGGCCGGGGCGTCCCGGCGGCCGGCGGTGAGCAGCCGGAACCGGTCGTCCAGGCGCGCGGCGATGCTGTGCACGCCGAGCGCGCGCACCCGGGCGGCTGCCAGTTCGAGGGCCAGTGGGATCCCGTCCAGCCGGGCGCAGATCGCGGCGACCGCGTCGGCGGTGGCGGGCCCGAGTGCGAAGTCCGGTGCGGCGGCCCGCGCACGGGCGGTGAACAGCGCGATCGCGTCGCTCTCCGCGAGCGGCCGGACCAGGTGGAGGGACTCGCCGTCCAGGGCGAGAGGTTCCTGACTGGTCGCCAGCACCCGCAGGCCGGGGGCGTGCCGGAGCAGGTGCGCGGTGAGGTCGGCGGCCTGGTCGACGAGGTGCTCGCAGCCGTCCAGCACGAGCAGGAGGTCCCGGGCCCGCAGGGCGCGCGCCAGCCGGTCGGCGGCCGATCCGGCGGCGTGGTCCTCCCGGAGGCCGAGTGCGGCGGCGACGGCCGCGGCCAGGTCACCGGCGAGCGGCGTGAGTTCGACGAACCGGACGCCGTCGGCGTGGTCGCCGGACACCTGGGCGGCCACCTCCAGGGCCAGCCGGGTCTTGCCGACCCCGCCCGGTCCGACCAGGGTGACCAGCCGGCCGTCCCGCACCAGCCGGTGGACCCGGGCCGCGTCCGCCGCCCGGCCGACCAGGGCGGTGACCGGGGCCGGCAGGTGGGCCTCGCCGTGCTCCGGCGGCGCGGGCGCGCTGCCCGCGGTGGCGGCCGGTACCCCCAGCGACGGGTCCTGCCGCAGCAGGGCGGTGTGCAGGTCGCTGAGTTCGGGCCCCGGGTCCAGGCCGAGGTCCTCGGCCAGCTGCGCCTTGATCTCGGCGTACCCCGCGAGCGCCTCGCTCTGCCGGCCCGCCCGGTACAGCGCGCGCAGGTGGGCCCCCCGAAGCCGCTCGCGCAGCGGGTGTTCGGCCACCGCGGCGGCCAACTCGTCGGCCAGCTCCCGGTGCTGGCCGAGGTCGAGGCGGGCCTCGGCGGATGCCTCCAGGGCGGTCAGGTACTGCTCGTCCAGGCGGACCGCCACGGCCCGGGCGAACGTCGCGTCGCGGAACTCGGCGAGTGCCGGGCCGCGCCACAGGGCGAGCGCCTCCCCGAGCAGCCGGGCCCGCCCGGTCCGGTCCCCCGCCCGGTGCGCCTGCTCGGCCAGGGCGGTCAGCACGGCGAACCGCCCCGTGTCCACGGCCTCGTCGGCCACCTGGAGGGTGTAGCCGGCCGGCGTCAGGGCGACCAGGGCCCGGGCTCCGGGTTCGGCCTGCTCCAGGGCGCGGCGCAGCTGCGACACCTTCGTCTGGAGGGTGTTGGCCGGGTTGCCCGGCGGCCGGTCCTCCCAGAGGTCCTCCACCAGCCGGTCGGCCGGGAGCGGTCGCCCGTGGTGGGCGAGCAGATCGGCGAGCAGGGCCCGGACCTTCGGTTCGCGGACGGTGACGGGCGAGCCGTCGTCGGTGCGGATCCGCAGGGGGCCGAGCAGGTCGAAGCGCATGACGCCACGTTAGGCGGTACCGGTCCGGTACCGGCGGGCGGGGCGTGCACGGCGGGTGGCCGCCCCCGGGGGGCGGACGGCGGGCGGGGCGCCGCCCGTGCGCAGGCCGTGAGCGGTCCGTGCGCGCGGCCCGGCAGGGTGATTCCCGTGAACGGCGGAGCCCACCGGGGCCCGCCGGACGACCGCCCGCGCGACAGCGTCCGGGACAGGCCCCCCGCGGGACCTCCCGCCCGGCCGCCCGACTTCCCGAGGAGCAGCACCGTGACCCGAGCCGTGACCCACCCCGTCGCCGACCCCGTCCTCGACCTCGTCACCGACCCCGCGCTCCACCGTGCCGACTCCGCAGCCCGCCGCGCAGGCGAGGGCGGCGAGGTCTCCGGGGGCGGCGCCCTGCCGGAGGGCCGCCGACCGCAGGTCCTGCTGGTCCTCGCCCATCCGCGGCCCGACTCGCTGACCGCCCAGGTGGCCGCCCGGGCCGCAGACCGGTTCGCCGCCGCCGGCTACCGGGTGGACCTGCTCGACCTGCACGCCGAAGGCTTCGATCCCCGGATGACGCCCGAGGACGAGCCCGACTGGCAGCACCGGGACAAGACCTACTCCGCCGACGTCCGGGCCCACATGCGGCGGATCGAGGCCGCCGACGTCATCGTCCCCGTGTTCCCGCTCTGGTGGTTCGGCCCGCCGGCCGTCCTGAAGGGCTGGATCGACCGGGTCTGGAACTACGGCTTCGCCTACGGGCGCAGCCGGCCGGGGCTGGCGGCCAAGCGGATGCTCTGGCTCGGGCTGAGCAGTTACCCGGCGGCGGAGTTCGCCGAGCTGGGCTGGGACGTGACGGTCACCCGCCTGCTCAAGGCCGGCATCTCGGAGTTCTGCGGCATCACGGACGCCTCGGTGGTCCTCCTGCACGACTCCCTCGCCGCCGGCGGGCGCGTCCTGGACGAGACGGACCGCGCGATCGGCGCCCTCCTCGCTCCGGCCCCGGTCGGATAGCCCGGCCCGTTCCCGCCCTGCTCCCGCCGCCCCGGCGCCCCGGCGCCGCCGGCCCTACCGCCTTACCCCAGGAGCCGCAGAGCTGCCTCGGCCCGGGCGGAGACGGGCGGCTCCGCGTGGGTCAGCTCGGCCACGTACAGGCGGATGTCGGCGAGCACGGCACGCGCGCCGGCCACGGCGAGGAAGGCGCGTGCCAGGCCGTCCGGAGCGGTGTCCCCGAGGACGAGGCCGTGGACGAACTGCCGAACCGCCACCTCGAAGGGGTCCTCGGGATCGCCGTACGGGGCTTCGAGGAAGGCGCTCCACTCGGGGGCCGAGGCCGCCCGCCCCGCCTCGAACAACCGCAGCATGGCCTCCTCCGCCAGGACCGGCGCGGTCGCCGCGTCCGCCGGTGGCACCTCGCGCAGGGCCTCCCGTGCGGCCGTGAGCTGTCCGTCGTGCCGGTACGCCGCGACGAGGGCGCACCGCACCGCGGTGTCGGCGGGATCGAGGGCGAGGACGGCGGCGAGGTCGGCGACGGCCTCGGCCGGCCGGCCCGCCTGACGGTGCGCCTGGCCCCGCTCGGCGTGGGCCCAGACGTACTCGGGGTTGAGGGTGAGCGCTGCGGTGAGGTCGGCGACGGCCTGCTCCGCGTGGCCCGCCTGACGGTGGGCCTGACCGCGCGAGCCGAGCGTCCAGCCGTCGTCCGGATCGAGCGCGAGCGCCGTGTCGAAGTCGGCCACCGCCTCCTCCAGGTCGCCCGCGAGCCGGTGCACCTCGCCCCGAAGTGCGAACGCCCAGGCGTAGGAAGGATTCAGGGTGACGGCGGCGGTGAGGTCGGTGATGGCTTCGTCGGGTCGGCCGGCCTGGCGGTGGGCCTGGCCGCGGGCGCGGAGCGCCCAGACGTCCGACGGGCTGAGGGCGAGCGCGGCGGTGAGGTCGGCGATCGCCTGCTCCGGGAGGTCCGCCTGCCGGTACGCCTCGCCGCGCCCGGCGAGGGCCCAGGCATAGGCGGGGTCGAGGGTGAGTGCGGCGGTGAAGTCGGCGACGGCTTCCTCCAGCCGGCCGGTCTGGCGGTGGGCCTCGCCCCGTTCGGCGAACGCCCAGGCGTACTCGGGGTTGAGGGTGACGGCGGCGGTGAGGTCGGTGATGGCTTCGTCGGGTCGGCCGGCCTGGCGGTGGGCCTGGCCGCGCGAGCCGAGCGCCCAGGCGTGGTCAGGGCTGAGGGCGAGCGCCCTGTCGAAGTCGGTGACGGCTTCCTCCAGCCGGCCGGTCTGGCGGTGGGCCTCGCCCCGTTCGGCGAACGCCCAGGCGTACTCGGGGTTGAGGGTGACGGCGGCGGTGAGT
>NZ_JBHXKE010000239.1:0-2498 GCF_042722765.1 Kitasatospora sp. NPDC058406 | reverse complement strand
GGTCGGTGATGGCTTCGTCGGGTCGGCCGGCCTGGCGGTGGGCCTGGCCGCGCGAGCCGAGCGCCCAGATGTCCTCGGGGTCGACGGCCAGGACGGTACTGAGGTCGGCGACGGCCTCCTCCAACCGGCCCGTCTGCCGGTACGCCTCGCCGCGCTGGACCCGGGCCCAGGCGTACTCGGGGTCGAGGGCGAGGGCGGCGGTGAGGTCGGTGATGGCTTCGTCGGGTCGGCCGGCCTGGCGGTGGGCCTGGCCGCGCGAGCCGAGCGCCCAGGCGTCGTCGGGGTCGAGGGCCAGCGCGGCGGTGAAGTCGATCATCGCCTCCTCGGCACGGCCCGCCAGTTGGTGGGTCTCCCCGCGCCGGGCGAGCGCCCAGGCGTTGCCCGGGTCGAGGGCCAGCGCGGCACCGAGATCGGCCAGGGCCTGCTCGTAGCGGGCGTGCCAACTGTGCACGCGGCCACGGTAGGCGAGCGTCTGGGAGAGACCGGCCGCGGTGGCGACGGCCAGGTCGAGGTCGGCGAGCGCGTCGTCGTCGCGGTCCTCGATGAAGTTCTGGTAGCCCCGGTGGGTGAGGGCCCAGGCCCGGACGCGGGCGGGCAGGACCGGGGCGGTGAGCACGCCGAGGGTCTCCAGGACCGGCTGCTCACCGGCGGCGGCCGACTTGATCAGGTCGGCCCAGCGGGTGAGGTCGGCGTCGGCGCTGTCCTGGGCGGCCTGGTGGAGCATCTCCGCCCACACGGCCAGGGCGTCCGGGGCCTCACCGGCGGTCCGGGCGGTGTGTTCGAGGGCCGCGGGCAGGCCGGCCAGCGGATCCGCGCACAGCCGGTGGTAGGTCTCGTTGAGCAGGTGCCGGCGCCACCGCGGGTCTGCGGTCCGCCGGGACACCTGGAGGTGTTGTTCCGCCGACGTCCGGGCGGCGGCGTGGTACTCGGCGAGGCGGGAGTGGGCGGCCGTCCACAGCCGGGGCGACTGCGTGCGGCGACGGCGGAGCATGCTGGTGCGGACCACGGCGTGGTACTGCCGGAAGTCGCCGTGCCCGGCCACGAAGGGCTGGCCCAACAGCCATTCCCAGGCGGCCGGTTCGGCGTCAGGGACGGCGCAGGCGAACAGGTCCTGGTTCAGTTGCAGCGGCAGCGCCGCGGCCACCACCGTCTCGCGGCGCTCGGGTTCGGCGATCCACTGGAGGAACCGCACGACGGCCTGGTCGACCACGTCCGCGCCGACGTCGGCGACGACGTCGACCGCGCCGGGGTCGGCGTGCGCCAGGAGGGCGACCAGCAGCGGCAGCCGCATCGACATCCGGAGGACCGCGTCGACCACACCGGGATCGGTGACGCCCCGGGCGGCGAGCAGGTCGCGGGCCTCCTGCTCGGTGAACACCTCCAGCGGCACGTCCACCAGGACGGGCCGCCACGGCGCCCACTCGCGTTCGGCGAGCTCGTCCCGCCCGGCGAGGACGAAGACGACCTCCAGCGGCAGGGCGCCGAACGCGTCGTCGATGGTCTCCCTCAGCCAACCGTCGAGGTAGCGGCCGGTCACCTCCCAGGTGTCGAGGAACAGCACGATCCACGGTCGCCGTGCCCGGTCGCGCTCGCAGATCCGGCCGAGTTCGGCCACGAAGGCGCGACTGAGTGCCGACTCGTCCCCGTCGCCGCCGCGCCGCCGCTGCCGCACGCCCGCGACGAGGCGGTCCGCACCCTGCGCGACGTTCTCCGGACTCGCGATGGCCGCGACCACGCCCGCCCCCGGCAGCACCGAGGCGGCGCCGAACGCCGCCTGTGTCACGAGCCGTGCCGGCAGCGACGCCGCCTCCGCGCCGGGCGACTGCTCGGGCACGCGCTCGGCGGAGGCCTGCAGCGCCCGCCGGTACTGCTCGACCGCCTTGTCGAACTCCCTGAGCGGGCCCGCCTGTTCGGCCAGCTGGCGGGCGAGTGCGGTCAGCGTGGTCTCGACGCCGTGGACGTCGGTGTCGTCGACCAGCGCGGTCAGTGCTCCGGCCCGGTGGGCCGCCTCCCGCCACTGCGCGAGGAGTGTCGACTTGCCGACCCCGCCCACCCCGCGCACGTGGAACAGGAAGTCCGCCGGGTCCGGCCCGGCGTCCGGATCGGCATCCTTGCCGAGGTTCTCCACGAACAGGGCCAACTGCGCCCGTCGGCCGATGAACTGGGCCCCGGCCCGCTGCCGCACCGCCTCCGCACGCGACAGACGCCTCTTCGCCTGTGCCATTCCCACCCCCTGCCGAGACCGGCCGGCCGCGGGCCGACCGTGGTCCGGCCACCTGCCGTCAGGTCGCCCTGCGGGCCGTCGACCGCGGGCCGACGGCCGCGCCCCCGAACCCCGTCGGAACGACGGTAGTGAATCGGGCCCGGGGATGTCTCTACTTTCGGCGGTCCCCGGCGTGGGCCGCCCGGCGGGGGGGCCCCCCGGCGGGGGGGCGCCCGGCCCCCCGCCCCGGCGGGGGGGGGGGGGGCCCGCGCGGGGGGGGGCGGCAGGTCGCCCT